>JAUXGL010000046.1 GCA_030622135.1 Deltaproteobacteria bacterium | reverse complement strand
TCTCAGCTCGCCAGTGCCCCAAGCGGGGGCCGCCGGCCCTCGGTCCGAGTCTGCGCTGGCACCTTTTCGGCGAGGGTCTAGCTATGACGTGGAGCAATCCTTGTGAAAAAGAATAAAAGAAATAAAATCGCTAATGGTGGAATTTGTCAATACTCATGACATACTCATGATAAAGGGCTTTTGACATGAATGCAGCCAATGATAGAGAAGCAGGAATGAGTGGGAACGCAGATGGCGGCCTGGGCGCTCTGAGCACCGATGCATACGAGGCCGAGGATGTGTTTGAAGGTGCTGAGCCGTGGGCGCCTATCGAAACCAAGTTGGTGCTCTGGTCCTTCATCGTGGCGGCTATAGCCCTGGCCGTTTTCGGCACGCTGGTCAACATCTATCTCCTGTAGGAAAGAGACAGAAATGGTAGAGCTGACTCTTACACATGACGGTGGGCGCTGGGTGGCCATGAACGAGCTTCTTGCCGCCGCCGCCCCGACTCTCGAAGAGCTGGATTCGGAGGTGGGCCGGTTGCTGAAACGAAGTGGTTTGTTGAAAACCGGGGAAAAGCTGAGAGTTTTTATGGCCTTTGATAACTCGACTATCCCGCAGTGGATAAGGCAGTATGCCCAGCATTATTTCAACCGGGTGGTCGATATTTCAGGTTAGTGCCCCGGAATCCGGGGGCAACGGATGACGCCGCAGAGTCAAACCCTACGAAAATGGTATTCGGGGATGAGTCTCCAGGAAGACTGGTGGGCGGTATGGCTTGGGCTTACTTTCTTTTCCTTGGGCTTGTTGTCGATAACCGGCGTTGTTCAAGCTTCCCCGCAAGACCGCCGCGGTTTTGTCGTCCGGGATTTCTATTTGCGGAGTTTCCGCCGCATGACCGTGCCGTTGGTCACGCCGTAATCCGTGCACAAAAAAATCCGCCGATGCGGGCCGTAAGCCGGGTTCTGGTCCCTCGGAGAGTTACCTCCCGCGAGGACGGTACCCATTCGTCTAGCACCCGTGTTACCACGGGCATCGAGCGGTCATCCTTGGTGGTTCGGACGGGCAGCCCGATCTCCGGCCTGCGGCCGGAGTTGCACCACGCTTCGACCTTGCACCAGGTGGGGTTTGCCGTGCCCGGGATGTCACCATCCCGGCGGTGCGCTCTTACCGCACCGTTTCACCCTTGCCTCCCGAAAAACGGGATGAGGGGGAGGGCCCGAAGGCGTCCCCCATGCGCGCCCGCTTTCGCGGGTACGGGCGGTCTGTTCTCTGTGGCACTTTCCTTGGGGTTGCCCCCACTGGTCGTTAGCCAGCACCCTTGCCCTACGGAGCCCGGACTTTACCTCTCGTCCCACCCCGGGGGGGGGGGACCAGCGGGCACCTAGCCCACATCGGCGGAAATCGAGATTCAAAGAGCGACTTAGCCCTATCTTCTCAGAACTTCAGTCGTTTGCAAAGCGGAAAAGACGCGCCGGGATCTTTTTGCATTGAGATCCGTCATAGTTTACAATAGCTGAACGTCCGTGATGGGAGATTTTTATGCGCAGGCTCATGATGATCCTTCTGCCTTCTTTGCTGGTGCCGGGGCCGGCCGTCTACGCCAGGATTGTGGACGTGATGCCGACCAGCAAGCATTCGGCGCTGACTTTGACCACCGACGAATCCTACGGTTTTCAGGTGTCGCCCGGAAAGTTCTTGAAGCTGGACTTGGTGGGCCCGGGATCCCTGACCGTTTCGATCCGGCTGAATCACAAGCGCAAGCTGCCGGTGCTCAAGGGTCGCTTCGAGATTCGCCGGGGTCGCAAGCGGATCAAGCGGGCCAGCCTGAAACTGCACCGTTCGCGGGTGGGCGCGTACAAGGAGGATTCTTCCATCAATCCCTCCATTCCCAAGGTCTTCAAGATCAATGTGCCCCGGGGAGTCCACCCGTACACTTTCTCGTTGCGAGCCGTCCGGGGAACCTCCATGACGGTCCTGTTCAAGTACGACACCGAGGCGGATCAGAGCAAGGCCCGCGGCGAGGACGATGCCCTGGCCCTGGTTCCCCTGGTGCCGCTCGGCGGTGGTGAGGGAGAGTCTGACGCCCTGGCCTTGACACCTCTGACGCCGGTGGAGGAGGAACCCAGGCCGAAACCGGGGAGAAGAAAGCCTTCCCGGGTAGCCGTGGTCGTGCCGGTCAAGCCGGCGCCGAAACCCGAGAAGAAGCCTCCGGGGATCAAGTCGGTGGAGTTGCCCGTTTTGACACCATCGGAAGAGAAGAAGCCCCTCGCCCGGGTCGTCGACATCGAGCCGGCCGGAGGACCGCCCGGCGTCGAGAAGGCTGCTCCGGTGAAGTCCGAGCCGGTCGTTTCGGTGGGCCTGAAGGGGGGCCAGATTACCCCGTTGCAGAAGGTGGGCACCACCACTCCCACCGGCAGCCTGGATCTGCGCTACATCTTGCCGGCGTTCGACGGCCGGTTGAGCATCGGCGCCGAGGGGGGGGTCTACCAGTACAAGATCATCATCACCGCCGACCAGCGCGAGGTCTCCGTGATGGTGATCCCGGTTTCGCTGCAGTTGTTCTACCGCATCCCGCTGGGGACGTTTCTGGAGCCCTTCGTCGGCCTGGGCGGCGACGTGTTCTTCTGCTTCGGCAAGGACAAGCGCGTGAGCGACGGGTACGTGTGGAACGAAGGCTCGGGCATTGCCTTCGGCGCCCACATCACGGCCGGCGTGGAAGCCAGGCTGGGCCCCGGTTTCCTGGTAGGCGAAGTTCGCGGGGGCTACTCCTTCGGCCAAGTCCCCGTCTGGGAAAAAGCCATCATCTCCGGCATTGCCACGGTGATGGGTTATCGGTTCGAGTTCTAGCGCCTCGCCAAAAAGCGGCTCGGCATACCCGCGGGCGCGGTTGTGTCGGGAGGGGACGGGGGGAAGGTGGAATACGTGCGTCACCCCTGCGTACACAAAGCAAGGCTTGCGCCGTCCGGGTGGTGTGGAGTAACATGGGGTCTGGACTCATGACCACCAAGCCTCCCAGTTCATCCGGTTTATGCAGCCGTTTGTGGATCAAGCTGCTCTTGGCTTACCTGGTGCCGGTGGCGCTGATTCTTACGGGCATCGGCTACCTGGCCTACCGGGCGGCCCGGGTGACCATGGAGAACCAACTGGGCGACGCGCTGATCTCCGTGGCCCGCACGGCGGTGAGCCTGGTCGGAAAGCCGCGGGCGCTGCGCCTGGCCCCCGGCGACGAGCAGACCCGTACCTATGCGAACCAGAAGGAGAAGCTGCAGCACTTGCAGGCGGCCGCCCGGGTGGAGTCGATCTACCTGTTCGACCAGAACGGCCGGGCGCTGGTGGACTCATCGGGGATGTTCGCCATCGGCGAGCCCGTCATGAAGCTGGCCGCCGACAGCGCCGAGCTTCGGGAAGTGTTCGGCGGGGCGGATCGTTCCTCGGTCCTGTTTGCCGACGACCGGGGTCGTTTGTACAAGACCGGCTTCGCTCCGGTCCGGCTGGAGGGGCGGGTGGTCGCGGCCGTGGGCGTGGACGGCAGCGCTCGGTTCTTCGGTCCGCTGTCTTCGCTGGGCCGCATTCTTTTGCTGGTGGGTGTGGTGGCCCTGGCCTTGGTGGCGGCGGTGACCCTGTTGGTCTCCCGGCTGATCACCCGCCCGCTGGATCGCCTGGCCCAGTCGGCCCGGCGGATCGGAAGGGGAGAGCTGGACCAAGAGATCGAGGTGGAGACCTCCGACGAGATTGGCGTGCTGGCGCATACCCTCAACGAGACACGCAAGTCCATCCACGCGCGCGACCGGCAACTGCAGATGATGCTCTCGGGGATCGCCCACGAGGTGCGCAACCCGCTGGGCGGCATGGCCCTGTTCGCCGGCCTGCTCAAGGAGGAACTTGGCGACCATCCCACCGGCCGCAAACACCTGGAGAAGATCAGCACCGAGCTGGATTACCTTTCCCGGGTGGTCAACGACTTTTTGGATTTCGCCCGGGAGCGACCCCTGGATCTGGAGGATCTGGATCCGCGGGTGGAGCTTGAGCAGGTGGAGCACCTTTCCGTCTCCGAGCTTCAGCCGGCCGGGGTGGAGCTTGAGTTCGAGGTGGTGTCCGGGGTGAAGCAGGTGCGGTGGGACCGCGAGCGGATGCGCCGGGCCCTGCTCAACCTGGTGCGCAACGCCATCCAGGCTTCTCGGCCCGGCGGGGCGGTGGCCATCCGCCTGGAAAACGACGGTACGGATCTCCTGCTTTCGGTGTCCGACGACGGCTGCGGCATTCCCGAGGGGAAGTGTGGGCAGGTATTCGAGCCCTTCTACACCAGCCGGCAGCAGGGGACCGGCCTGGGCCTGGCGTTGGTGAAGAAGATCGTCGAGGCCCACGGCGGATCCATCTATTTCACCACCCAGGCGGAGAAGGGAACGACCTTTACGCTCAGACTGCCTGCGCGGCCGGGAGCCTGAGAGCTACGGGAGTGCCCGTAGTACATGGGAGGTTGCAGCATGGCCAACATCCTGGTCATAGACGACAACGAAACCATTCGGGAGGGTGTGGCTGCCGTGGTGGCCAAGATGGGGCACAATACCCACGTGGCCGCGGACGGCGAGCGCGGCATGAAGTTGTTCAAGTCCCGCCGGGTGGATTTCACCATCACCGATTTGAAGATGGAGGGAATGGACGGCATCGACGTGCTCAAGGCCGTGCTCGCCAAGGATCCGGACGCGGTGGTGATGCTGATCACCGCCTTCGGCACCATCGAGACCGCCGTGGAGGCCATGAAGCAGGGCGCGTTCGATTTTATCACCAAGCCTTTTGGGCCCGACCTGCTGCGGGCCAAGGTGGACTTGGCCCTGGAGGTGGCTCGCATGAAGAAGGAGGCCGTGCGGCTCCGGGAGGAGAACCGGGTGCTGCGCGAAGAGGCCCAGAAGCAGGCCGGCATCGACTGCATGGTGGGAAAGTCCAGGGTCATGCAGTCGGTGTTCGCCATGGTTCGCCAGGTGGCCCCCTCGGATTCCACCGTCCTGGTCACCGGCGAGAGCGGCACCGGCAAGGAGCTCATCGCCCACGCGTTGCACGACCTGAGCCGCCGTCGGGAGGGGCCTTTCATCCGGGTGGGTTGTGGCGCCCTGGCCGAGACGCTTTTGGAGAGCGAGATGTTCGGCCACGAGCAGGGCTCTTTCACCGGGGCCACCCGCCGCAAGCTGGGACGCTTCGAGTTGGCCGACTCCGGTACCATATTCCTCGACGAGATCGGCGAGATCGGCGCGGCGCTGCAGATGAAGCTCCTGCGGGTGCTGCAGGAACGCGAGTTCGAGCGGGTGGGAGGCGAGGAGACCCAGTCGGTGGACGTTCGGGTGGTCGCGGCCACCAACCGGGACCTCGATGCACTGGTGCGGGACGGCGGG
This sequence comes from Deltaproteobacteria bacterium, assembly GCA_030622135.1. Classification (GTDB taxonomy): domain Bacteria; phylum Myxococcota; class B64-G9; order B64-G9; family B64-G9; genus JAUXGL01. The sequence goes on along the minus strand of JAUXGL010000046.1, from coordinate 22,666 downwards.
TTCCGAGAGGATCTCTACTACCGCCTGCACGTCGTCCCCCTGCGCATTCCCCCGCTGCGCGAACGGTCCGGGGACGTTGCCGAGCTGGCCCGACACTTTCTGGCCAAGCTCCAAGGGCGCACCGGAAAGAAGATCGCGGAAATCTCCGAGGAGGCCTTGCAGGTTCTGCAGCAGTACCGCTGGCCCGGAAACGTCCGGGAGCTGGAAAACGTGATCGAGCAGGCCATGGTTTTTTGCGAGGGCGAGGTGCTCGAAGCGGCCGATCTGCCATCCAATCTGCAAAAGCGCTTCGCCTCCGGCCTGAAGCAGGAGGCCGACGGAAGCCTGCGCGTCGACCTGTCCGGCCGGACGCTGCCCGAGGTCCTTGACGAGGTGGAGCGCACCCTGATCGTCGGCGCCTACGAGAAAGCCTCGAAGGTCAAGACCGAGACCGCCCGCCTGCTGGGAATCAAGACGTCGGCTTTGTACTACAAGTTGGAGAAATACGGCGTAGAATGACGATTTTTCGAGAGATCGGTGGTTTTCTGTGTCCCCAGGTAGATGAACTCTGCGGTCAATACAGGTAGCTACTTGAAAATAATAGCATAATTACCGCAAGAGTCGCTACGGGCCTTGGCACGGAGATTGCGTATAGTGGACATGCGATGAAGACGCTTTTGGCCAGCCTGGTTGCCTTGGTGCTCGTTTCGGCGAGCCCGATTACGCTCGCGCAGGGACAACTTGCGCTCGCGCAGGAGCAGCCCGAGGCGGCCTTGGCCGATCGGGTGTTCTCCATCCGCTTAGAGATCGAGCGGCTGGACGATGCCCGCCGGGAAGTGGTCCGCCAGCGGAACCAGCTGGCCGGACGGCTTTCCGAGCTGGCCCAGGATATCAAGAAGCGCAAGGTCGAGCACAAGTCAGGCGGCATCCTTCCGGATTTGCCGCTGCAGGAGATGCTGCGCAGATCCCAGGAGCTGTCCGAGACGCTTACTCTGGTCACTCGGGAGATGGAAGTCCTCAACCAGGCCCGCAAGGACCGCCTGCAAAAGCTCAGCCGGATCTACGACCAGTTGGTGGATCGGACTGTCCGGTCCATTCGCTCAGCCGGCGGCGCCCGCAAGACCGATCTGATCGAGTCGCTGGCCGAGTTCCGCAACCAGCGGGATCGCGTTCGCCGGGAGCTCAGGCCCCATTCCAGGGGCCGTTCCCCCCTGGAGACCCGGGATTTGCTGGCCTCCAACGATTCCGATGAGCTGCGGGAGCGGGCCGACGCGGTGCGCGACGAGCAGGACCGCCTGCGCCGGCGGCTGAAACGAGTAGAGTGCCGCATCGCCCAGGTCCAGGCCGACCGCCGTCTGGAGCGCGAGATGCAGGACTTCCAGGAAGACCAGGCCCTCTTCGGCGAGGAAGGCCGCATCCTGGGAGTGACCCGCTCGAAAACCGGAGAGAGCGGGACCGAAAACAAAATCGAGGGCGAGCCGGATCCTTCGACCGCGGAACCGAATGCCGATTATGCCGATTCAGATGACGACGCATCCGTCGGTGGCGGTTTTGGGCGCGAGGGGTGCTACGGCGGGCAATGCGGCACGCCGGGTCTGGATGATTTCGGTGAGCCGCCCGCGCCGGTGAAGGTGGAAGTCACCTCGATCCAGTCAGGCCGTGTGCCGATGGGCGTGGACGGAGGCGAAGGCGAAATGATAGGCATGCGCCCGGCCAAGCGGATCAATTGGCTGAAGAAGCGCCGGGCTAAGATCATCGAGCAGATCAAGAAGCTGCAGATCCTGCACGACCGCATCTGGGAAAAAGCCGAGCAGATCGAGGAAGAATAGAACCATACCCGCTACGGGCTTTCAACTACCAGTTGCTCTACGTCATCCTGTCCAACCGCCGGTTCCCAATATTGTTGAAATTAACGAAGCTCCGTAATACGATAATATTATGACTGAGGAAGTGCTTTTCAGTGAGGCTCTCAAGCTGCCTACGGATAAGCGGGCCGAGTTGGCGGCGGAACTGCTCAGAAGCCTGGATGGAGAACCCGACGAGGACGTAGAGGCAGCCTGGGCCGCAGAAATTGAGCGTCGCGTGCGCGATGTCAAGGCAGGGAAAGCTCGATTTGAGGACTGGGAGGTCATTCGCGATCGAGCTCGTGATCGTCTTCGTAACGGATGATGGCTCGACGTTTTCGCATTGACCGCCGAGCGACCGAGGAGTTCGACGCCGCCACCGATTGGTACGAAGCCCGGCGCGCCGGCCTCGGCCTGGAATTCATTGATTCAATCGAAACGGCCGTTCAACAGATCCTGGAGAAACCTGGAGTGGGAGGGCCGGTTCCCGGCGTAGACTCGAAATTGAGCGTCCGGAGGCTGCTGTTGAGGAAGTTTCCGTATGCCGTCGTGTATGTGGAGTCGGATGATGAGATACTGATTGTGGCTTTTTCACACGGGCACAGGAAACCGGGCTACTGGCGGGACCGCCTTCCGCACGGTCGTGGGGCGAGATCACGAGCTTGAGGAAATCGAGGAACGGAGGTTCCCAATGCGGTTCAATGGTCGTTTCTCCACGAGACAAGCGTTTCCACGACAAACTGTCTGACGATCAGCGTGATCGCGCCAAGCAGGACTGGGATCGCATCCTTTATTCCTCCGCGTTTCAGAGATTAGCTGGTATCACCCAGGTTATCTCGCCGTCCGAACGACGTGTTTGCCACAACCGGCTCACCCATTCACTCAAAGTGGGTCAGGTTGCGCGCCGGTTGGCGGAGTATCTAATCTCTAAAACTGTAGATCCACAATCTTGCACAGGAGAACCAACCATGGCTCTGATGAAGCTTTCACAATTCATAGAAAAGGTGCTAATCAATGAAATCAACATAATCGTTCAAAGCAAGAAATCTCCGTATCTCTGTTTTCTGCTTATCGCTGCTGGGATTGAGTTACTAGGTTCGTGCACAAATAAACATTTTCAAAAAGAAAAGCGACTTGTCGGCATCAAAAAACCTGAAGCAGGAAATGCAAAGAATACATTTACGGAAAAAATGTTCAAGAATGGCATTGGTTACTTCAATGATGGACAGGGGCGTGAATATTCACAAAAAAAGGACATTTTGTATCACGAATTGCGGTGTGGTATGGCTCACGTATTGTTACCAGATAGCCGAGTAAAACTTACTACCAGCGAAGAAGCATCGTATTCAGGAATACAGCATTTGAGGCAGAAAGATGGCGATGGTTTCACGTATCTCGTCTTGGAAGAATTCAATGAAGATTTCAACGCAGCATGCAAAAAAGTCATCAATAATATTAGGTCGAATAAAAATGGACTAAAAGATTTCGATGTCTTGGAGATTACACCTCTTTTGAACAAAAATGGCATTTCAACACTCACTCACGCTGTTACCGGTTCTGTCCCTTCTCCTTTCGATAATGTAGACGGGTCAGAAAACCACTGACGATATATTGACCTGACAGATGGGTTTTTGTGGGGTTTCACGGGTACTCAGGGGTACATCTCGATCTTCCCCACTCTCTCGATAATCAACCAAAATCCAGAAAAACCGCCCGTTTGCCGAAGCGGCCAGGAACCGTTTATAACCCGAAGGTTGCTGGCAGCGGAGCGAAGCGACGCGAAGCAGCACCCCTTTTTCTTAGGGCCGGTGCGTACCTACAGTCCCTGCTTCGTGGCTCGGATCCCACCGCGCTGGACTTTTATCCAGGATGCTACTTGTCTATCAGGCGCTCGGTTCTCCTGCGTGATCTGTGGCAGGACTCAGGATTTGACCTTGAGTGGAAGTTGTTTCTTCTTCAGTGCCTGCCAGAGGTTTCTGCGGCGCTTGTGGCTCTTGGACCAGGAGAGCACGATACGATCATACGCCTGGCGGTCTAGCTCAAAGACCGCCGCTGCCCAGTCCGCACAGTCACCGTAGGACGAGCCGCGGGCCTGGGCCGGATCGGGGACCAGACTTGGCGCGTTGCGTTTCCAGAACTGGAGAACCTCTGGAAACAGCTCGGCACCCCGCAGCCGGCCGACCAGTTGGCGCCGGGATCTGTGTACCAGATCCTTTCCTCCCTGGTACCGTGACAGCAGCCGATGTAGGATCGGCGCCTTATTCTTGAGTCGTGAGCCGGGATCTAGGTCCAGGGTTAGCTTCCCGAGCGATAAGAGGGACCCGCCAAGGGATTCTGGGGTGCGTTCGAAGTACTTGAGCCAATCGCGTACTGTCTTGTGGAAAGCCCCGCCGTCGTCCCCGGCACGGGCGGCGTCGGCAAGGCCATGAATCCAATTCTGTTCAGGTTCTGCTCCTCCATCCGTATGGGCGCCGATGCTCGCCTTGGCAATCATGGATTTCCAATCCGAAAAGAGCCGGTCGCACATGCTGGCAAGCTCAGGCTTCTGGACTCGCCGAAACGCGCCGACCACTGCGTCCCAGTCCTCCCTATTCGCGCTTACGACCGTCTGAAGTTCCAGAGCGCAAGCCAGTTCCTCACGGTCGAGGCCCGTGGCGGTTTTATGCCAGTCCTTGAGGAGTTGAACGCGCGAAGCGTTGATATCGGTTCGGTACCGCTGGGTGGGGTGCTCGATTAGCAGCCCCTCGCGCGGGTCCCAGCTTTCTCCTGGATCGAGGCGCAGAAGCGCATGCACGGCCTCCTCGATGAGAGACCGGGCTTCCTCGAATGCCTTTCTGTGCAGCAGGTCCTTGACCAGGGGCAGGGCCAACTCCCAGTTCTGCGCGATGTTCGCGCGGCTGATCGCAACGAATAGATCCGGGTCCCACCGACGAGTGAGATCCCGGTACATGCGGAACCATCCCGAGTAAGAGCGCCCCAGGACATCCGCCCAGTGGCCGGTGCTGCGATTGTCCGTGATCCCCTTCAGGATGTTTCTCGTATGCTTGTCTCCGAGCCCGAGGACGTATCCGGCAATGGCGTCCTGATCCAGGCCGGCCGCATTGAGTGACCTGTCCAGCTTACAGATTCGGTCTGCAAGTTCAAAGGCGCCGAGACCGTTCCGCTGCGCCGCCCGCCATTCCCAGTCCAGCAGGCAGCCGGTCACCTCCGGACCAAAGTCATATCCTTCGGGATTGTCCATCCACTCGGGCAGCCCAGAGCCGATCTCCTCGGCAGTCTGTGCTAGCGCCTCGGCAAAGCTGAGTTCGGGGTCCAGGTCGTCTTCCATGACGCGCGGGACAAGCTTCCGCATTTGGACCGCGATGGTCTCCAGGTCGTGGGTGAGGGCGCCGGCGTCGAGGTAGGGCGACTCCCAGTGGTGTTCCTGGTACACATACCGGCCACCCTTGTCACCCGACTCGTCGACGCAAGCCTGCCACTCGCCCCAGGCCCGATCCCACTCCTGGCGCACCTTGGCCCTGCCCGGCCGCTGCTTCTTCCTCTTACGGGCCCCGAGCAGCTCGCCAAGCGTTTCGCCCGTCTCCTTCCCGAGCCGTTCGATGAGCCGGCGACGACCCGCGCCATCAAGCGCCAGCAGCGCACATGCCAGCATGCGCTGGATCTCTTCCTCGGACAGTGCGCTTGACAGCGCTTCGAGCAGGGCCGTCTCCTCCCGATGGAAGTTCTGTTTCTCCTTTAGTTTGCGTCGCGCTCTGGTCACCATCCATCTCTCCTTTTTGCATGCTCTTCGCATTTGTAAGCTACATTCTTTTGGTGAGAACGAGCTATAGCACTATGGGTTGACATTTATTCAGGATAGCCGAACAGATCGAGGAAGAATAGAACCATACTCGCACCTGTGGTAGGAATCAGGGCATGCGGATGGTGGTTACCTGTGTCCTTCTGCTCTTGTTTGCGTCCGGTGCGGTTGTTGCCGGCGAGACCGGTGGCCGGTTTCGCCTTCAACTGGGTCACGAGTACGATTCCAACGCCCGGCGGACATGTACGCCGCCGCTGGCCGACGATCCCTCCCGGCCGCCGCCTCCCGACGGCGTCTCGCGCTTGATCCTGGAGGGAGCGCTCGAATACACCGCCGGGCGGCACACCCTCATGATGAAATTCCTGGGCGGGGCCAAGCTGTTTTCCAACCAGAGCGACGAAGATCTGATGGCGGTCAAGCTGGCGGGAGTCTATGCCTTCAACGCCTCGAAGAACTGGTCGCTCGGCGGCCGGCTGACCGCTTGGGATACCACCCTGCGGTACCACGATCGCGACTACACCCTGGTGCGGGCGGAGCTGTTCCAGCAGAACCGGCTGTTGTCCTGGCTGGTACAAGAGGCGTACGCGGGGGGCCGTTACTATCTTTTCAAGCCGGACGCCTACGCCATTTATTCGCTCAAGTACACCCACTACGGGCCGGTCGGCGGGTTGCGTCTCCGGATGTCGGGAGAGGAGGTATCCAGCTTCATCTTCTACCAGATCGAGGCGCGCTTCGTCGATGACCTGTCCCGGGGCCGGACATTCAATGCCACCGACGAGGAGCGGTTCGATCTCCGGCATACCGGTGGCCTGCGCGTGAAGCATCCGATCCGCTACTGGGGTCAGCGCCGGCTGATTTTGGAGATATCCTATTTGATGTCCATGAACGACACCAATAGCTTCGGTTCATCGGCGCTGTGGCACCGGCTGCAGTTCGTCCTCTCCATGCAGCTGCCGCTGGACATCACTCTGCACCTGATGGGGACACTCCAGTTCACCGACTATCTCGACGGCTTGCCCGTGGAGGGCCGTCTGTACGAACCGGATGCCGACGAGAACGAAAACTCCCTGGTCGTCCGCGCCAGCTATCCGCTGTGGCACCGGCTCAGCCTGGTGCTGCACGGTGCGGTTTATCGCAACGCATTCCACTCCGGCACCACCGAGGAGATTCCCTTCGAACGCGAAACCATCATGCTGGGCCTGGCCTACGACTACTCGTTTTAAAACGACGTTATGATCAGCAGCAGGACCGCCGTGGTGGGGAGGATCACGGCCAAGCTGGCGCGCAGGGGGGACAGGCGGTGGATTGAGGACAGGGCCAGGATCTGCAGGGCGATGGTTCCCAGGCTGCCCAGGAGCAGGCCGATGAAGGGAACCACGGTGAATATCAGGGGGGTGCAGGCGTAGGCGGTGGCCCGGAAGGTGGCTATGAAGCCGCGGTGCTTTTTAGCAAGCAGCCAGACGCCCAGGTGGTAGAGCAGGGCGGAGAGGCAGAGATTGATCAAGCCCAACAGCGGCGAGGCATACAGCCCGAAGAGCAGCCGGCTGCGCACCGCCTCGATGATTGCCTCGGGGGTGGTGCCGGCGTCCGGCGGGATCTGGATATTCTGCAGCAGCGCCTGCGGGTCCTGGTCGAGCGACCACAGGCTGTAGAGCATGGAGAAGAAGACCGCCAGCGCGCAGAGGATCCAGCCGAAGGAAGTAGCCCGCCCGAATTTTTCGATCTTCAGGCCGTAGAAGAGCAGCGACGGCGCGGAGAGGACCTGCCGGATGGTCTGGTAAAACCGGATAGCCAGGCCGGTGCCGGGCGTTTCCCACGCCGGGGCGATCTCCAGCCGGGCGTGGGGGATGACCGCCTCGCCTGCGTTGGTCTCGATCGCGGGGGTGCCCTCAAACTGCGAGGATGGCGGGGAAACGCCGGGATCGGCGGGAGGCGGGGTTTTCTCAACGGGTTCTTGGGTGGCGGGTTCGCCCTCGGGAGTCTCTAGGAAGATCTCGGCACCGCAGATGGGACAGGTCTGGCGGCCGAAGCGTTCGGTTTCGAAGTTTCTCTCGCAGCTGGCGCAACGGACGAGCAGGGGATGATCCACGGGCACCTCACTAGTGTCCATCTCGAAACGTAGCGAACACAAACCTGAAAAACAGGACGGCAAAAAACACCGCGAAAAACGCCGCCCGTCCTCGAAAAACCGGTTTTTTTAGACGGGCACTCATAACAAGAAAGCCGCGTACTTTCATCGAAAGCAAGCGGCTTCCATTATCCATCGGGAAGACAGGATTTGAACCTGCGACCCCCTGGACCCGAACCAGGTGCTCTACCAGACTGAGCCACTCCCCGTTTATACTACTAACTCAATTCCGCGCGCAACTCACGAACAGCCAAAGCCACGTCGCCGGTGCCGAAAACACCCGTTCCCGAGACGAACGAGTTGGCGCCGGCCTTGGCCGCCGCACCGATGGTTTCCTTGTTTATCCCACCGTCCACCTGTATGTCAACTACCAACTGGTGCTCCTCCGCCAGCCGGGCCGCTTCGGACACCTTGGGCAGCATGGCCGGAATGAATTTCTGGCCGCCGAAACCGGGCTCGACGGTCATGATCAGGATCATGTCCAGCTTTTCGATCACGTGTCTTATGGTTGATACCGGCGTGGCCGGATTGAGGGCCACGCCCGCACGGGCGCCCGCCTCGCGGATGATCTCCAGGGTGCGGTACAGGTGGCAGGTGGCCTCCGCGTGCACCACCAGTATGTCCGCGCCGGCTTTGATGAAATCGTTCACGTACCGCTCCGGCTCGGCGATCATGAGATGGACGTCCAGCGGCAGCCGGGTGCACTTCTTCAGCGCGGCCACCACCGGGATTCCAATGGTGATGTTGGGAACGAAACGACCGTCCATGACGTCCACGTGGATCCAGTCCGCGCCGGCCGTCTGCGCTTGTTCTACCGCGGCCGCCAGGTTGGCCATGTCGGCGGAAAGGATCGACGGGGATATTAGTGTATTGCGCTTGGTCATGGAGGACTCCTCGGCATATGATAAGGTAAAACCGTCTGTATTTGAATCGAGTTTCAGCAAAGGCTCTAAAACCACGCCTGTCCCGCCTGGTACCGCGATTTTTGCGGTGCTAGGCTTTTCTTTGCATGCGCATAGCGTAAAAAGCGTCCGCGTTGTGAATGTCCGGCCAGCTGGCCAGCGCTCCCTCGCCGTCCAACATGACATGCCACGGTGCCTTCTTGCCCGCCAGGGGATCGGACCGTTCGAATTCCGGGTGGTTGGCCAGAAAGGCTTGGATTTGCCCGGTGCCTTCCTCCGCGCTGAAGGTGCACACGCTGTAGACCAGGGTGCCCCCCGGTTTCACCAGCCGGGCCACGCCGTCTAGGAGTTCCCGCTGCGTCTGAGCGATGTGGACCAGGTTGTTGGGGGACAGTCGCCACTTGCTCTCCGGGTGACGCCGCAGGACCCCGATGGAGGAGCAGGGCGCGTCGAGGAGAACGCGGTCGAAGGTGCCCCATTCGTCGGGGGTGGGACCGCAGAGGTCGAAGGGAACCGCGCGCACGCAGGTGATTCCCAGGCGCTCCGAAAGCTTGCGCACCAGCCCGATCCGGGCGGGATGGATGTCCACCGAGAGGACTTCGCCCTGGTTGCCCATCAGTTGGGCCAGGGTCGCGGTCTTTCCTCCCGGGGCGCCGCAGGCGTCTAGGACCCGCTGGCCCGGCTTGGGGCCCAGGAGCTGGCACACTGCCTGGGCGGCCAGATCCTGGACGTGGAACCAGCCGGCCTGGTGGGCGGCCAGCGCGGTGACGTCGCCCACCTTTTGCAGCAGCACGGCTCCGGGCACCAGGTCGCTCTGGGTGGCGTGGTAGCCGGAGGCGGCGATTAGGCTGGCCAGCTTGTCCGGCTTGCCCCGCAGGCTGTTGGCCCGGACCCAGAGGGGCGCGGGCCGGTTGACCGCTTGCATGAATGCCTCGGCTCGCTCTCGGCCGAAGAACCGCAGCCACCACTTTACCATCCAGTCGGGAAAAGAATGGAGGATGGCCAGGGCGTGCTCCGGGTTCTGGTCGGCGTCGGGCCACTCGATCCGCTCCCGGTTGCCCGAGAGCCCGCGCAGCACTCCGTTGACGTATCCGGCTGCCCGCCGGCCGCGCATCACCACTGCCATCTGAGTGCCCTGATCCACGGCTGCCCAGACCGGAATGCTGTCCAAAAACAGCAGTTGGTAGGCGCTCAGACGCAGAATGCGCAGCAGGCTGGGCTCGACCTTCTCCAGGCGCCGCTGGCTGTGCGCGCTCAGGGCATAGTCAAGCCGCCGGCGCCATCGCAGGGTTCCGTAGATCAGCTCGGTGGCCAGCGAACGATCTTCCAAAGAGAGACCCGGGTTGCGCCGAAACGCGTGGTTTAGCGCCAACGAGGTGAACGCTCCCTCGGCCTCGACCCGGCGCAGCACCTGAAGTGCGATACTTCGGGCGGGCGAGATCGTTTTTTTCCGGTCTACTTCCATCCAAAATCACTTATATCGCGGGAAAGGGCGATGTTCAAGAAGCGGTTCCCCATCTCCGGTTCTTTACACAAAAAGAAGAAACATTACGGAAAGGGTTACCACCAGGGTGAGCGTCATCCGGGCCAGGAGGCTGCGGTCTCCCCGCGCGGGCAGCGCCGGCCAGACCAGGGGGGCGGCGAAGAGGTTGGTCAGCAGGGCTCCCTTGAAGGTGGAAAGGGCCAGGGTCGCGCCGGCGGCGATCGTGACTCCCAATACCAGGCCGGCGCCGATCCAAAGCAGGTGCGAGCGCCGATTCGCCTCGGGGTTCATGGCCAACAGCGGCCAGGAGCATCCCGAGCTGATACCCATCGGGAAGGCCGTGGCCATCCTCAAGAGCGGAAGCCAGCCGAGGTCGCCGAACCGGGACACGCCGATGATCTCCGGCTGGGTGGGCAGTATGGCTACGGGAAGAAAGATCAGGCACAAGACCAAAGGCAGCCGGCGGTCGGCCTCCTTCGTCGTGTGCATCACCAGCCAGCGGCCCGCGGGGATTCCCACCAGTGTTCCCAGAGCCAGGCCCATGAACGACAGGAGGGATCCCCCGATGGCCGCGCCGCCGGAGATCAGTCCGCCGAGCAGAAGCACGACGGTGGCGGCGGGGATCAACCCCTTGAGAACCGCCACCAGCCTCAGAACCGTTTGTTCGCCGAATACCACGTCTTATCCGGGGGTCGGATCCCCTCTCTATCTCAGGTCAAGGCTTCCGGTGGTCACCAGGCCCGCCGGAAGCAGCCGGGCCGAGAAGGTGAGCTTGCCTATCTTGGAAAGCACCTGTTGAACCATGGGCCAGACGGCCATGCGGAACTGGGTGTTGCCGACCCCCTTGGCCACTGCGGAGGAGATGGACTCGGTCAGCACGGCGAAGTCCATACTCGCCGAGCCCACTTCGCCCGAGGGTGCCCCGCTCGCCCACGCTTTCGCCGGGAGGACTTTGGCCAGCGCGTCCGCGGTGCCTTCTCCGAAGGCGATGAAGGCGGAGTCGTCCTTGAGGCCCCAGGACAGGGTCACGCCCGTCTCCGGCCGAAAGATGGTTACCGCGGCGCCCCCGATGTCCTTGGTCTCCAGTCCCTCTTTCTGCCGCGAGACGAACTGGTTGAGCCGCTTGATGACCGACCGGGTTTTTTTCGGCTTGGGGGTCTTGGCCACGCAGGCGAACCGCAGCAGGCTGATCATCTGGTTGTCGACCGACATTTTAGGGTCCGGCTTCGCGTCGCCGGGCGTCAGCAGGTAGCAGGCCGCCGGACCTTTCCAACTGGCCAGCACGTCCTTGAACAGGTCCAGCTTGGTATCCGCCTTGAACCCGCGGCCCTCTTGCTGCATGGCCTGTTTCAGGGTGGTATTGTAGTGGATCGGCACCGAGGCGAAGTGATCCAGCAGCGCCAGCAGGTCCATGGACAGCCAGCCCCCCATGACCGAGGGTTCTAACAGGCCTTGGTGGAACGTCGGTGCGTCGGCTTGAGCGGGGAAGAACTTCTTCAGCAGCCGGGCCCCGGCCGACTTGACCATCAGCGCATCCTTCCAGCGGAAGGCGCTGGGCAAGAACGACAGACTGGCGGCGTAGCTCTCCACGAATCCCAGCGCTTTCTTCCACTTGCGGAAGGCGTCTCGCTCGTGGGCCAGCTCGGTCTTGAGCTCCTTCATCCTCTGCTTGCGCTGGTTTGGGGGGAGGGACTTCATGTACTTCTTCGCTTCGGCCATGGCTCCCTGGCGGGCTTTCATCCACCCGCCCATCAGCAGCTTGGGATCTAAGTAGACCCAGGCGTGGGCCTCCGCGGGCATCTCGGCGACCGAGCGCTTGAAGGCCGGGATCGCGGCCAGCTTGCGGCCCTTCTTGAAGAATGCCAGGAGTTGCCGGTCTTTTTTGTTCTTGCGGATGGACTCGGGGGGCAAAATCAGGCACCAGGATCCCCGAAAGCCCATGTAGCCACCCCCGAATTCGTAGATCTCCACGCCGGCCTTGTTCTTGGGCTTGATCTTAAAGTCAGGATCTTTCTTCTGGATTAGATCGGTGAGTTTCTGCTTGAAAAGGGCGGCGTCCTTCAGGGCTATGGCCACCACCGGGCCCTTGGCCAGGTCCGGTCCGTAGATTGCCGAGGTGCCCGCGGGATCGATCCCCATGGCCTCGATTCCCTGCCGGGTGAGCAGGTTCTCCCCGATCTCCTGCTTGATCTGCTGGCCTTGCTTGGCTAGATCCAGATCGGGGCTGAGTGACTTGAAGTGGCCCAGGACCGAGTCCAGGTTGGCCAGGGCCTCGCCCGGATTGGATAAGAAAAGCACGTAGGCTACGTTCGCGGGTATCTGCCTGGCCACGTCCGGCGGCTGGGCGGCCGGCGAGGCCGAGCCTACCAGGACCGTCAGCGACAAAAAACATATCCCCACGTGTGTCTGGTGAACCGTTTTCATTTTTCCTCCAGGCTTATAGTGGAATACGGCTGGATCAGTCGTCGAAGTGCATCCGCCGGCCCTTTTCTTCCCACCACTGCACCCAGCGTTGCACCGCCTGTTCCCGCTCTTCTTTCTTGGAATCGTAGTAGTACCCGAAGTACTCGTTGGTGATGTGGCTCAGTTCCTGGTCCGAGGAATAGCGGATGTCGCGGTTCTTCGAGCTCAGGCCGTTTATGAGCCACTGGATCCGGCGCTCGCCCTTGTGGGCTTTCCACCACTTGATCCACTTGCGCTCGCTGGTGCCGAAATCCTGCTTGGTGATGAAGCTGAGTGACTCCACGGCGGCTCGGGACACCATTCTATCGGAGGCCTTTGCCAGGGGCGCCAGCAGCGGCAAGGCGTCGCCGTCCTTGAAATTGCCCAGCAAGGCCGCCGCGATGGCTTGCTGGCTGGGATCGTTGGTTTTCAGCTTGGCTCGCAGGTTGCTCAGCATTTGGTCGAACGACGTGGTTTTGCGGTAAGTCTGCAGGGCTTCGATGGTGCTCAGGCGGATGCGGGCGTCGCGGTCGTAGAGGCGCTTGGCCAGCCGAGGAACCACCTGGGGGCAGTATACTTCTTTGAGAAACCACACCGCGTATTGACGTACGGTTGGGTCGTAATCCTCCAGCCTCTCGGCCACGACGGGGCCGGCCTCCTCGCCCAAGTCGACCAGGCAGCGCAACAGCTCGCTGTGCTCGGAAACCGGTGGAACGGCGTCGGATGTGCCGCTGTGGGCGCTGCCGAGGTCGAAGACCAGCTTGCCGGGGAAGTGCTTCATGATCGCAAGAGCCGCTCCGGCACCCATCGTAAGCAGTGAAACCCGGGCCAACGCAGCTTTCTCGGGCTCACCGCTGACCAGATCCTCGGCAAGCTGTTCCAGGCGGTCCGGTCCCGGGGCGGGCTTTTCGGCGACGACCGCGCTCTGAGGTTGTGGTTCCAGTTCGAGGGAGGTGAGCGCCGGTGGGGTGGGGGTGATCTCGGTTGTCTCCGAGACGAAGGAGGTTTCCTCATCGACCACCACCACCTCGGTCCCATCGTCCACCACGCTGATGGTCCCGTCCTCGGCGCCGGCCAGATCTTCGATCTTCACGCGCTCCTCGCCGGGCTGCAACGCGTCCCGCGGCGGTTTGTCTTCCGCCGCGGGAATCCCCAGTTCCTTGGCTGCCACCACCGGCAGGATCTGGCCGCTCTCAAGGAAGCTGTCGTCCACCACCACCGGTTCGTCCTCGATGGCCTGGTCAGAACCAGGCTGCGGGAGCGGTTCCAGCTCGAGCCTGGCGATGGGTGCGGTCAATTCGGGTTGTATCTCGACATTGGGTATTTCCTTCAGTGGCGGCGGCGGGGGTTTTGGAGGCGGTTCGGGGATCTCCGGCGGTGGCACCGGCAGCTCCTCGATCTTCTTGGGGATCTTCTTGGGGATCTTCTTCTCCCTGGGCTCCGGTTTCTTCTCGGGGGGAGGGTTCCTCGGGGGAGTTGGCGCAACCCGGGCCTCGGCCTTTTTCTTCAGAATCAGTTGCTCGAATGCCGAGGAGATCCGGCTGACGAAGACTAGAAGCTCCACCAGTTTGGTGCCGCGGATGATCCGGGGGCCGGCGTCGCCGTACAGGAGGCCTATCAGCCTTTCCTTCAGGGAGATGGGAACAACCAGCGCGTTGCGGGGGCGCTTGCGGTTCAGGGCCTGCATTATCTTATTGTTACCGATGGACTCGGTGATGGGGCCCAGGTAGTAGGCCCGGGTTTGCAGGACGGTGCCCAGGGCCGATGCGACACCCGCGGAGATGTTGACCTTGCGGATGCGTGCCCGGGCGTCCGAGCTTCCGACCGCGTCCCAGCCCTGGATAAAGCCGTTGTTATAAACGAACAGGCCAACGTAGGGAATGAACTGCCGGGCGAACCGGAGGGTGACGTTGACGATGACGTCTCGGTTGCCGGCGTGCATGCAGGCGTGGGTGGCTTCTTCCAGGGAGATGCGGCCGGTCCGGGCGATCTCACGCTTGCGTTGTTTCTCGCGGTCTTCGGCCTCGATGCCCCCCAGCACTTTTTCGACCTTCTGCTTGTCAACCTTCACCGAAGCCGGGGAGCGTTTTTTCAAAGCCTCCAGGGCCGCCCGGGTCTCCGGGGAGGCGGCCGGCTTCCGGGGGGAATGGATGCTGTACTTTCCCAGCCGATCCAGGAGCACCTCGAAGCGCGGTTCTATATCGGCTCCCATCCAGTCGCGCATGAATCCCTGCAGGCGCGCCTCGCAAACCAGGTGGATCTTGATGGTGAGGCTGAGCATGAAGCCGATCTCCTCGACCATCAAGGGGTTGATTCTCGAGCTGGCCAGGAAGAACCCGGTTCGCCCGCTCACCATTACGGGGACTGCCTTGTATTTCTTAGCCAACCGCAACGGGAACAGGTTGGACATGCGGCGATCCCGCTGGGCCAGGAGCTTGGTGGTGGTGATGGGCAGATGGTGGATCTCTGAAAGAGCTTCGGTAAGCGTCTGTTCGTCCAGGTGTCCCAACTCGAGCAGGTTGGTGTCCAAAGAGCCGCCGAAGACCACCTGCCGTTGCAGGATGTCGTCCATGAGAGCCGCCGGCACCAGCCCGCGGTCCACCAGGTGTTTAGCCAAGGAGAGCGTCACGTCACAAGCTCCAACTTACCCCGAAGAGATGGCTGCCTTCATTTCCTCGGGGTGCACGTGTACTACCAGGGTACCCCCGAAGTAGTCGTGCCAGCCGCGCCGCTTGAGATCGAACCCGGTCCACAGGAATCCGGCCAGGCCGGGAAGCCCGGCGACCAGCATGCCCAGGGCCCGGCGCAGGGCCCCGACTGTTGAGACGGAGTGGCCGTCGAGCCCCACCACTCGCAGGCCGATCAGCATCTTCCCGACCGTCTGTCCGCCGAAGATGGTGAATGTGGTCAGGTAGACCAGCAGCAGGAGGACGAACACGAAGACGGCGGCCATCAGCGTGGATAGTTGCTGGAAGAAGAAATCGAAAGCCTCCAGGGCGCTGTGGCCGAGCACCAGCGAGGATATGAACATCATGATCACGACCACCACGACCACCACCATGGTGTCGATGAAGAACGCCAGAAGACGCGCCCAGAAACCCGCCACCCAAGCCAGCCGGCCCACGGCGGGTCCATCGACCCGCTCTCCGTCCAGTTCCTCTTCGGGTTCCTCCTCCAGCTCTTCCGTCGTGGGTGGTTCCGGTGGGGGGGCACTGATCTTCTCTTCGAGGGCGAATTCCGCCTCGGCCTTCTCGTTGGGCGTGGGCATATCCCCGTCCGCGGGTGCTGGGGCGGGCGGCTGGCCCTCAAACTTCGAGGACGGCTGGCCCTCGAACTGCGAGGACGGCTGGGAAACGCCGGAAACGCCGGAAACGCCGGGGGAGTGAGCCGCCTGCGCGGCCCGGGTCGACTTCTCTATGACCGCCTGCTCGATGGGCGTGGGCGGCGTGGCGGTTAGCTCTTCGGCCAGATTCTGGATCTCCGGGTTCTTCGGTGCCAGCGTCCGGGCCTTTTTTAAATATTTCAGGGCTCGTTCTTTCTTGTCCTGCTTCGCGGAGACACGGCTCATGTAGAGGTACAAGGAGGCCATGTCGGCGTCGGGAATGTTGCCGTAGTTGTCGATCAACAACGATTGGCAGCTCAGAAACGCTTCGCGCAGGTCGCCGCCTTCTTCCTTGGCTTGGGCGTTTTTTAGGCAGGCGGCCACGTTTTCGGACAAGGGAGCCGCAGAAGCCTGGTCTTCCGCTGAGGGCGGTTTGGACGCCGGCGCCTGGAACCAACCGGGGGTTTTCTTGTCCGGAGTGGCGTCCTTGGCGGATTGGCCCAGCGGGCGATGACACTTCTCACACACCCGCGTCTTGGGTTCGTTGGGAAACGCGCAATGGGGACAAATCATTGATTTTTCCTTTGGTTACAACCCATACTCGACCGCGGCCTTTGTGTCAACCATTGGCGCCGAGGCAGGCGAGGGCGGCGGCTACCACCGCGGCGGTTTCCGCGCGCAGCACGGGCAAGCCCAGCCGGGCAACGTGGAATCCCTTCTGCCGGGCCATTTCGATCTCTTCGGGGGCGAATCCCCCCTCGGGACCCACCAAAAGCAGGCGTTCGGGTCCCGCGTCGAAAAGCAGATCGGACAGGGTCCGGCCGTCGGCCGACTCGTGCAAAACGGCGCAGAACGGCGGCGGGTTTCTTGAGAGGATTTCCTCCAGCGTTTGCAGGGGATGGATGGTTGGTACAAAGGATCGACATGACTGGCGTGCCCCCTCGGATGCTATGGTCGCGAAGCGGTTGATGCGCTCTTGCATCCGGCGGGCGTCCGTTTTCGGTACGGTCCGGGCGCAGGAGAACGGCCAGACGGACGCCACGCCCACCTCGGTGACCATTCTTACCACAAAATCGAGCTTCTTGCCCTTGAGCCAGGCGACTCCCAGGTGGACTTTGGGGAGGTTGTCGGGGCGGAATTCCCGGGGTCCCAGGCTTAGCAGCCAGCTCCGGCCCTCGTGGAGCAGGTTGCCCATGCAGGCGTGGCCTTGTCCGTCGAAGACCTCCACCCGGTCGCCGGGTTGAAGCCGGAGAACCGAGACCAGGTGGCGACGCTCAAAATCCACAAGAACCAGGCGCCGGCTCCAGCGGTCGGCGGGGATATGAATGCGCGGGCTGGACATGCGATCAGGAGCGGCTTTGATCGACCAGGGTGCGGATCTCTTTCACCAGTTGATCAATCTTGAAGGGTTTGACGATGTACACGTCCGCGCCGGCTGTCAGGGCGCGTTGCCGGGACTCCTGGTCTTCTCTGGCCGTCAGGACCACGATGGGCAATTTCCCGGTCAGCTCCAGCGACTTCAGCGTGCGGATGACCTGGTAGCCGTTCATGCCGGGCATCATCAGGTCGACCAGGACACAGTCGAAGGCGCCGCTCATGGCCGCTTCAGTCCCCTTGTCCCCGCTCCAAACCGTGTCCACGCTCATGCCGGCGCTCTCAAGGCTTCTCTTCAACAGGACACGAGTTTCCGCGTCGTCTTCGATGCACAGGATCCGGTACACTTACATCTCCCCTAAATTTCTCTTATGGTATCCGTTCTCCCTGGCTGGGGTCAAGGCGTTTTGGGTCGTATCACCGCGAGGGTGTAGGTTCCGAGCTTGAAGTATTTCTTAGCCACGCGGGAGACGTCGCCTGCCTTGATCTTCAGGATTTGCTCGGGGTATTCCCGGTGGGCCAGGTGGCCTAGCCCGTAGAGCTCGTTGAAGGCCAGCGCGGTCGCTCGGGCCGAGGTTTTCTGCAGGGAGATGGCCTGGATCCCCACCAAAAACTGCTTGGCGCGATCCAGCTCGGCCTTCTGGATGGGTTTTATAACCACTTTCTGCAGCTGGTCACACACCGCCTGCACCGCCTCTTCGACGCGGTTGGGATCTACTCCCAGGTAGATGGCCATGTATCCCGGCTCGATGCCCTCCAGGGAGAAACCGGACACCGCGTAGGCCAGCGACATGCGGTCGCGCAGCTCGGCAAACAGCCGGCCTCCCTGTCCAGCCAGCACGGCCATCAGGACTTCCAGGGCGTAGCGGTCCTTGGATGTGAGCGTGGTGCCCATGAAACCCAGGACCAGGTGGGCCTGCTCGCGCGACCGGTGTCGGGTGGCTAGGCGGATTTCTTTAGGACGGGGTTCCAGCGGGATGGTGGGAGCCTTGGTCTTGCGCTGGGCCTTCTTGACCGTAAAAAGCTTCTTAATCCGAGCAAGCAACTGCTTACGGTCGACGTCACCGACCACCGACAGCACCATGCGATCGGGCGTGAAATGTTTCTGCATGTAGCTCTTGAGATGTTGCCGGCGGAGACCGACTACGGTCTGCCGGGTTCCCGAGACGGGCATCCGGTAGGGATGGGAGGTGAACAGGGTGGCGGCAAAAAGATCGAAGGCCAGGCCGGCCAGGTTGTCCTCGCGGCTGCGGATCTCTTCTTGGATCAGCTCGCGCTCGCGCTTAAACTCCTTTTCGTCGAAGGCGGGGTGCAGCAGGCAGTCGGCGAACAGCTCTAGGGCGCGGTTGAAGTACCGCGAGGGGCACTCGGCACGCAGACCCAGGGTATTGCGCCCAGAGAAGCCATCGATGCTCCCGGCGATGGCGTCCATCTCCCGGGCGATGTCCTCGGCCGATCGGCTTTTGGTGCCGCGGGTGATCATCCCCGCCAGGAAGTTGTTGATGCCGTTGTTGGATTTGTTCTCGTAGCGTATGCCGCCGAGGAATACCCCGCGCATGGAGACCAGCGCGTTGGTGTGATCCTCCTGGATGAGAACCAGGGGCCCGTTCTCGATCTTCACCCGGGTGACGTCCGCTTCCGGTTTCGCCCGGTTCTTTACGGCGGTAGCCGCGGTGGATACGCCGGTTTCGAGGGCTTGGCGCACCGCCGCCGCGTCGATGTTCTTGGGGGCGTCGTTGGGGATCATCACCACCAGGGTGAGGTTTTCGAGGGTCAGGTGGGTTTCCGCCGCGCTCTGGATGTCGTCGGGGGTAACCGCCATGACCCGGCTGACGAAGATGTCGCCGTAGGTGGGATCGCCGGTGAGCGCCTGGTAGGCTCCCAGCCGGCGGGCGGTGCCCTCGACGGTTTCCTGCATGTAGAGCGTGTCGTTCTCGACCATGGTCTTGGCCTTGGTCAACTCCGCGGCGTCTGCGGGAACGTGACGCATGCGGGCGACCTCGGTGGAGAGCTGCCTCAGTGCGGGCAGCAGCAGCTTTGTCGGGCAGGAGCCTCCCACCAGGAAAAGGCCCGGGTTTTGAGGGGCGTAGAGATAGGCGTAGGCGTCGTTGACCAGATTTAGCCCGTGTTTCAGGCCCAGGGTCAGGCGGGAGCTTTCTCCCTGGCCCAGGGCAATGGACAAGACCTCCAGCGGTGGAATGTCCGGGTCGGTGGCCGCGGGGACGTGCCATCCCAGACTGAAATGGACCTCCTGGATGTCGTCCCGGATCACCTTGACCCTGAGCCTGCGCTGGGCGGGCTCCTTGGTGCGGGGCCGGCGAGTCGGCTGATCCCGCGAGGCTTTTTTCGGAAACAGCCGCCGAATCTTTTTGAGCACCGCTTCCGGCTGCATGTCTCCCACCACCAGAAGCGTCATGTTGTCCGGGCGGTAGTGCTTTTTGGAGAAGCGCAGGATGTCTTTGCGGGTGACCGCGGAGACGGTGGCTTTGGTTCCCAGGATGGGGTGGCTGTAAGGGTGCTGGTGGAAGGCGGTCTCGAACTGCAGATCGCCGATCCAGCGCCCGGGCAGGTCGCGGGTTCGCTTGATCTCTTCGAGTACCACCTTCTTCTCGCGTTCCAGCTCCGCCGGATCGAAGGCGGGGTTTTGCACCGCGTCCGCCAGGATCTCCAAACCCAGATCCAGATGGCGGGAGGACAGCACCACGTGGTAGGCGGTGTTGTCGAAGGAGGTCCAGGCGTTGATGTCTCCGCCGGCCGCCTCGATCGCCTTGGCGATCTCGCCCACCCCGCGGGTCTGGGTTCCCTTGAACAGCATGTGCTCGTGCAGGTGGGCTAACCCTTCTTCCCCCGGATCCTCGTCGGCGCTGCCCACGTTCACCCATATCTGAGCCGCCACCACCGGGGCGTGGTGGTTTGCCTTCATGAGCAAGGTAAGTCCGCAGTCCAGACGGGCCCGGAGAACCGGGCCGATACGTTCCATTTTCAAGGGCGCCTCCTCTTTACGTTCTACGGTTGCCATCATCGTCTTTTCCGGCCCGGGGGCGGTCGCTCGGATGTCCCGGTGAGCGGGGGAACAACCCCCCGACACGAGGGCCAGGATCGGGAGAATACTGCCAAGAAGAGCTTTGTGCATGAATAAACGCGAGAAATGTGCCACACGGAGCGGGCTATGTCAATGCACTCGATCCGGCCCCGTCTCGTACCGGTTTGTAAAAAAATAAAAAATAGCGTAATGTCATTTATCTGAGTTATAAAAAAGGGAGTATGTCATGTTCAAGATCGCAAGAAAAACCGGCATTGTTTTACCGTGGTTGATGACCGCGTTGACTCTCTCCATGTGCGGCTCCGAATCCGATCCGGGGGAGTACGAGCCGCTGGACTTCGAAACCTTCGTCGACGGCAAGGAGGACACCGGGTACGTGAGCAACAAGGCCGCCGAGTTGGAGGCCCGGCTCATCTCCAGGGTGTACATCGACATGACCGGCAAGACGTCGCAGGAGATCCAGGACCTGGCCGACAGCCTGCCGGAGGCCGACCGGTGGTCGCTGCAGAAGTACACCTCCCCGCAGCTGAAATACGCCCGTAACCCGCTCAAGAGCGAGAAGCTGGATCTGAACCTGGAGCGGGGCGATCCCGAGGTGCTCAACGTGACCACCGACGCCTCCGGGGTGTGGCTGGAGTATGCCAACTCGATCGAGTCGGTGGTCAAGTTCAAGGAGCTTGAGGACATGGGTCTCACCCCGGCCGACCTGGTGGGCAAGCAGATCGACTTCGTCCTCCCGGCCGCACCCGAAGGCGTGTTCGAAAAGGGTGGGGTGGCCTGCGCCTCCGATCCGGACGGGGGTGAGCTGCACGAGGAAGACCTGAACCCGGGCAACTACTTCTACTACTTCGATCCGGACAAGGAGGGCTGCCCGCTCCAACCGGGGATCGATCTGGTCGACGCCCGCTACGAGATCGTCTCCTCCCTGAATGCCCGGAACGTCTATCCCGAGTACGACCTCTTGACCCGCGACAAGCGCATCACCATGGTGAACCTCTTCGGTCAGATCACCCATGGGGACCTCGAGAGCAGCGATTTGGGTTGGACCGCCTACAAGCAGTTCAAGCGCGACTTTGAGTATGAGGGATTCAGCGTCGTCGAGACCTTCCCGGACAACTTGGGCGCGCGGCTTGAAAAGACCTACCCGGGTGGCCTGGAGGTCATCGCCAACTTCTACACCCCCGAGGCGTTGAAGGACCACCGCCCGCGCGAGGAGGTCAACCAACTGTTCATGCGGGCCATTCACGACCATGAGATCGTCTACTACAACGGCCACGCCTTCTACGGGTCGCTGACCGTGCTGAAAGAGCCCGAGGCCTACCCGGATGAGACCTACCAGATCATCAACATGGACGCCTGCTGGTCGTATGCTTACTACACCAAGCAGGTATTCGAGAACAAGGTCGACGCCGATAAGGATCCCACCGGGATGAAGTTCGCCGACGTGGTCAACAACACCGAGCCGGGGATCACCGGCAGCCACAAGACTGCCTGGCTGCTGTACAAGAACATCTTCAACGCCGCCTCCGGGTTCATGCAGGGCGAGGCGCCCACCAAATATAGCTGGAACGACCTGATCGTCTACATGAACGACTCGGCCGAGCGGCGCGCCCGCTGGTACGATCCCGAGAAGTTCCACGCCGAGATCTACGGCGCCAGCGGGGTGACCACCAACTGCTTCAATCCCGCCGGGGCCTCCCGCTGCAGGGAGGACGGCGGCTCCACCCTGATCCACGAGTATGAAGACATTACCGAGGTTTCCATCCCGGATAACGACATCACCGGCACCTCCCGCACCATTGGCGTGCCGGACGCGTTCACCCTCCAGGCCGTCCAGGTGGAGCTGGACATCCGCCACACCTACATCGGCGACCTGCGGGTGACCCTCACTCGCAACGGATCGGAGCGGGTTCTGCACGACAACACCGGCGGCGGCAGCGGCGACATACTTACCACCGTCGATGTCGCCGGATTCGATAGTCAGGACGCCGCTGGCGACTGGACTCTGACGATCGTCGACAGCTCCAAGCACGACACCGGCAAGCTGACCGGCTGGAAGTTGATCCTCACCGAGTCGTCCGAGGATCCCAGCGCCATCGAGGGCGAGAGTACCCATAGCCAGGACATCCCCGACAACGATCCAGCCGGCACCTCCAGCATCATCTCCATCACCGACAGCGCCACCGTGGGTCAGGTGGTCGTCCACGTGGACATCACCCACAGCTACGCCGGTGACCTGGTGGTCAAGATCGAGCACGGCGGAGCCGAGGAAACCCTGTTCAATCGCGAGGGCGGCAGCGACTCCGGCGTCAACCGCGACTTCCTCCCCACCGCCTTCGAGGGCCTCGAG
>JAUXGL010000057.1 GCA_030622135.1 Deltaproteobacteria bacterium | reverse complement strand
TCGGCACACGCGGCCCAGGAGAGGGTGCAGGACATGCCCGGACGCTGGGTGCAGCGCAAAATCGCCGAGTGGGCATCCATCCAGTTAAGGGAGTTCAAGCGCGGTCTCAAGATGCTGGCCAGAGATCAAGGTTCCAAACATTCCGGTCCTGTTCCCATCACCTATGGTGACTCTTGGCGCAAGGATGATCGAGTTTACTAGTCGGCCGGTACCCACTACAGGGGTTGCTGCTGGTACCCCCGCTCGCGCGTCGTCGTCGGCTCCGGCGCCTTGTCACTCGCTCCCCCGTCGTCGTCGTGCCTCCTCCTCGGGGGGAGACTCTCTCCTGCGCCTTGTCGCTCCTCCTTTGGCACTCGCTCCCATCACGCATCACGATCTAGGAGGTTCTCATGCCTGTTCGCGTAAAAGAATGGGTCCAGACTGAGTGGCTCCATCCTGCGGTCACCCTGTACGGTAAAAAGGGGGATTTCTACGAGATCTCCGGCCTACGCCCGACATTGAGCCGGGATAAGCTCGCCCGTTCTCCTGCCTGGTCATCCTATCTTGCTCAGCCGGCCGGTATCGAGACCCTGCAGGGTGCTTTCTACGACCACGCCAACGATCGGTACGTGTTCGTCGGGACCGAGGTTGCGGACCCCTATAGCATCGTCTCTTTCTACTATTCCTCTGCCTGGTCAGCTTCCTCTGTCACCGACCTGGTCCTCGGATCCTCTACTCTTGGCGGCCTTTCGATGCGCAACCTGGCCTATTGGGGGGGAGAGGCTTACGTGATCAACTCGGCCGGGGCCATCTATCGCGGTGGGGGATACACCGGGGAGATCGGTGTGTTCACCAGCAGCGGAAGTGCACAAATCCTCTGTCCGGCCGGTGACAGGATGTATTATGTGGGGACCGGTGGCTTTGTTGAAGTTCTCAACGACGCCGACAATGCTTTCGAGGCGTTCTTCCTGTCGGCCGCAGACATGGATGTTCGTTTCATGATGCCCTTCCGTGCCACTCTGCTCATGTTCGTTCGTCATGGCAGCGGGGACCTTACCATCCACAGCCTCTCCGTTTCGACGGCCGCTCTCCGCCATCTCGCTACGATCCGCGGCACCGGCGACTATCCGGCCGTCGGTTGCCTGTTCACCATGCACCACGACAAGGCCTACTTCTCCCCCGGCCGGTACGTGGATCCGGACGGTGTCTATGCGTTAGATATCTACTCTTACAACGGTACCTACGTGGAGCAGATTGCGCACGTGCGCACCACCGCGACGGCCGCGAACGCAATGGGTTTCATCACCTGGAGGGGAGAGCTCCTGTTCTATGCTTCCTACTCGGGCTCCGGCATCATCCTCACCAAGCTCATGGTCGACCGGTCAGCCAGCGAGGAGGAGAGCTTTACCGAATTCTCACCTTTGACTGCTGATCACCAATCTACTTTCGATCACCTGCTATGGAACGTGGGGGAAGAGCTCGTGGTATTAGGTCAGGCGGCCGCTAGCGAGGGTGTGTACCATACAGGGGCGGGGCCGCTGACCGACGGCTACCTGGTCACGTCCTACCTCGACATGGATTCCCCCGGCCGGCTCAAGCGTCTCGAGACACTGACAGTCCTCGTCGACACGGCCGCGACCGATTTCAAGGTTCTCATCAAGTACCGGGTGAATGACACGGCCGGATGGACCACGGCCGTGACAGGGAACAACACGCACCGCGTGACGGCCGCACACTTGGCCGTCGAGTTCTACCGCCTGCAGGTACGCGTCGACATCGACGACGATTCCGGCAACGACGTGGACGGCGCGGTCGAGGCCGTCTCCGTCCGCTACACCATTGACACCTAGGGGATCACACCATGAACCGACACGCCGACCTGCCCGACGCCGGGCTTCACACCCATTTTGACATCGACCTGCAACTCCCCGAGCCACACGAAAAGGATGCGCTTGCCGGCACAGTCGGCACTCCGTCGGCCGGCAACGAGTTCGTGACGGCCGATGATCTCGCCCAACACGTCGAGCCCTTGCGCGGTTACGAGACAATTAGCGGGGTCAAGCACTGGGATTACGACGGCGTGGATGGGACGGCCCGGACCGTGATCCCCGATGCGGCCGGGGATGTGGTCCACGGTTCACTGGTCTTTTACGTCCTCCGCTCAAGTTCCAACCTCCGCGCCGCTGGTAATTCCGGCCTTCTCGTTCCAGGCGCTACACACGATCTCTGGAATTCAGGCGCAGACATCTGTCAGGTTGCCGTGGCCGCCGATGGGGAAATGACCGTACAGCGCACCGCCGGCTCACTCACCTACAAGGTTGCATTGTGGGTCCTCTGGATCTGAGTCCCGTCGGCCGCTCCCAGCGTGACATCATCGATGATTGAATCCAAAAAAACCCCTATGCCCGTCCCGCTACCACCGCCCGATATCCCGGTCCTCCGTCACGCTGTCCGGCATTGGGCTTTCGACCACCAGGTAGTTTCCGAACTGCTGCGAGTTCTCCGCGAGCTTGAGCAATTTCGCCTATCCTCCCCCTCTCCACTTCCCCCCACTTTCAACCCATGAACCGATAAAGTGTCCCGATTGACAGTTACACTCACCCCTGCTATACTCTACCCATGACCACAGACGAGACCGGCCCCCTCAAGCTGGATCCCAACAACACCACCCTTGCTCAGCGCATCGATGCATTCATCTACCACGCTGGCTTCAGCAAGCGTCACATTGCCCAAGTCGCCGGTATTCGTCCCTCCACCATTTCTTCCGTCTGTCTCGGCACCACTAACCCCAATCTCACCACCCTCTCTCAAATTGCCAAGGCTCTCACTCAACTTACTCATGTCCACACCGAGGTTGCCGATCTCTTGATGCCTCGGCTTCCCCGTCCTCCCTTTCGCCGTCGCACTCGTCCTAAATCTTAACTTCCCCCTGTTGTTTCACCTGTTTTTGTTGCCCTGCCTCTCTCTCCCGTCGCCGCAGCCCCTTTTATTGCTACCTGTCGGCCGCGTTTCTGCTCTTGTGGCCTCCTTTTCCTTCGTCGTCGGTTTGTTCTTTTTCTTTATGTTTATGGGTTGGTTCACAATCGACGCCCACCTGGACTCGACGTCGCTCCCGAAATCATAGCTTACCGCTTCACCCAAGGCTCTCTGGTTTCCCCGCGCTCCGCGTCTCTCTTGTCTTAAACCCACAAAACCCTACTCACGCACTGCCAAGTATCTGTTGACACCCGCTCGGGTCTCTCCGGGCACCACACCCCGCTCCCAACCGGCTTGGGGCCGCTCGCCAACCCTGCCCCGTGCTGCGCCCCAGCCTACCACAGCGCGGGGCCGGGCGACAAGGGACGCTACGCTCTTCGCTTCGGTCGGTCGTCGAAAAAACCCTCCTCCCTCCCTTGCTCGCCCTTGCGCCCGGACCGCTCGTTCGGTCGTCGAAAAAACCCTCCTCCCTCTCTCGCTCCCCGTCGCTGTGGTGCGGCGGGCTTGCCGGGGCGGGTGGCGGCGTCCCCGGTGCCGGTTGGTTCGCTCGTTCTGGTTGTGGTGCACCCTCCGTTCCCCTCGCTGGACATCCCAAACCATAAGGATAAAAGCATTCGGCGGCGCTGGCCGGTTGGTCTCGCCCGCCCCTCGACTCCGCGGCGACCGTCGGCGCCCGATCCCATGACCTGACCGAGGTTCTCCCCCTCCGCGCCTTGGCGCCGGCTCTGGTCGGCCCGCGCTCCGCGTCTCCCCTTCGCCGTTTTGCGGGTGTGCTTTTCTTCACTTTCGTAGGGTGATCGTAGGGTGGTTCTTACACTTCCGTCAGGTACGTCCCGCTGAAACGTGGTAGACTGAAGGCCTAGTCGCTGTCACGCAGGAGGCAAAAATGTTCGCCCAGGTTCCGCCCGTTGGTTCTGGTGCAGGCGCGCTCCGCGTCTGTCTTTCTGCTTTCGCCCGTTTTGTTGGCTCTTCTTCTTTCGTTGGCGCCGCCGGCGCCCCCCGCTCCGTCTCTTTTCTCCGCCCCGGCTCTGTTCTTTTCGGTCAGTTCCCCTCCTTCGCCGGTGCTCATGCCGTCGTCTCCGCCGCCGTTCTTCTCGGCTTGCCCGTCCGCGTCGTGCGCTGGCCCGCCGGCGCCGCCGGCTTTCGCCGCCTCGGGGTTCTGGTCGGCCCCCGCCCCTTCGCCGGTTGGCCTGGCTCCGCTGGCTCCGTTCTTCGCGTTTGGGGTTCTCGCTAATGGGCGCCCCTCCGCTCCTTGCCGTGGTGGGTTCTCGCCGGCTTTCGCCCGCCGTCGCCGTGGCCCGGTTGGTCGGCGCCGCGCAGGCGGCCGGCTTTCGCGTGGCCACAGGTTGCGCCCGTGGCGTGGACGCGTGTGCCCGCTCCGCGGCCGTCTCCCCCCTGGTGTTCGCCGTCTCGTCCGGCCGGTGGGGTGTTGGCCGCGGCGCTTTCGCCGCCCGCACCGTGGCTCTCGTTCGTGCAGCCGCCGCCAGTGGCGGCGCTCTCGTTTGCTTCCCCCTGGGTCCCTGCCCCGCTGGCGTCTCCCCCGCCCGTTTTTGGCGCTCGGGTTCCCCCCCGTCGGGCTCGTGGTCGGCCGTGGCGCTGGCGGCCGGGCTCGGCCTGCCCGTTTTCGTCGCCCGCTCCGCCTCGCCCAACCTGCCCAGTTGGGGCACTTGGCGCCTCGTCACTGTCGGCCCCTTCGCCGGGCTGCACCGCCTGGCCCTGCCCGTAATGGTTCCGCTTTTCTAGCACGATCCAAGGAGATCACAATGGCTGCACTCCCCCGGTTTTTCACTCATCTGCCCCACGCGCAACGCGCCCTCCGCGCCCGGTCGGTGGCTTTCGCCGGCTTTCGCGCCGGTGGCCTCATCTCGTTTTTTGTCAGTTCTTCCAGCCGTTCCCCCACTGGTGCTACAATTCGGTGCTTTTTCCGCAGCCACTCGGCAGCCGCGATCCACGCACGGCGCACTGCCCACCGTGGAGGTTGGCCCGTTACTATCGCACGCGATCCGGTGCACGGTTGGCACTCCGCGGCGCCGGTCTCGAATCGTCATTCGCGCATGCCCACTGGTTGCAGCCGCATCCAATCGGTGGCCGGTGGACTCCGCGGCTTGATCCTTGCCCTCGATGGCAGCGGGATTGGCGTCATGGATTGAGCCCCGGCACCCACTTTTCAGGGTGTGCGCCGCTTCACAAGCATCGGGCAATCGGTGGGTAATTCTTACACTTCCGTCAGGTACAGCCCGCGGATTGGGTATAAACTAAGGTCAGTCCAACACAAGACACGGCGCCTAGCAAGCGCCACCAGATCACAGGAGGCACCATGTCCACCCCCACCGAACGCCGGAACGTCGTCCAACAACTAGCCCGTCTGCACGTGTTCCAAACCGTCGCCCGAAACGCACGAGATCGGAGCACACACAATTCCACCATATGCGGCATGCAGATGGCCGCCGAGATTATCGGAATCACCCACCGTCAATTTATCGCCATCGAGGACCACGCCGTCGCGTGGACGCGCCAGAACTGCCCCGGCATGACCACCGATCCACCCGGCTGTCAGCTCAGTTGTCCATCCGCTTGTCAGTATGTCCCCCTACCCGCCGCGCTCTGGATGTGATCTGATGAAACTCTCCCCAAAGGCCCGCGCAGCACTCGACACCGTGATTGACCGCTTTCGATCCGGCGACCTGAGCCCCGTCATCAAAATAGCACGAATTGAACTCGCCGGCGACGCACCCGCCACGCGCTGGAGCTTCTCTAATCGCGTCCTGGCCTACTTGCAAACCGGCACGCTCGATTGCCGAGGCTACAACCAGTGGCAAGCAGTTGGCCGCCAGGTGGTCCGCGGCTCAACGGCCGCCTTTATCTTCGCCCCGCTCACTGTTCGCCGCAAAAAGAAGGACCGCGACGACGACGACGACGGCACCCGCGCCGTGTACGGCTTTCGCACCGTCGCCGTTCACCCAATCCAGAACACAGAAGGCGATCCGATGTCCGACATTGACTATGCCCCGCGAATTCTCCCCCCACTGATCGACGTCACCGCGGCGCTGGACATCCAACTAACCTGGCAGCCCACCCCCGGAGATCGGCTTGGCTCCTGCTCCTTGGATGGCAAGCGCTTGACGATAGGCTCCCAGGACCCCGTTATATTCTTCCACGAACTCGCCCACGCATGCCACGCCCGGCTCGACGGCCAACTGAAAATCGGTCAGGACACCCACCAAGAGACCGTGGCCGAATTCACCGCCACCGTTCTGATGGAACTCTACGGCGCCCGGAACCACAGCGGGAACGCCTGGGATTACATCAAATTTTACGACGACGATCCGATTACCGCCATCACTCGCGCACTCGCCACGGTCGAAAAGATACTCGCCTTGCTCGACTCGTTCGCCGATCCGGCCGCACCATAGGCGCCGGAAACAAAAGAGCCCGGCCGTGGCGGGAGCCACGGCCGGGCAATCGCTCACAGGAGGCACCCTAATGAGCACCGTAGATTATAGCCCGAAACAGCACAGCTACCAAGTTGTCAACGCCGACACGATCCTTGGCACTTTTCCCGCCGGACCGGACGGCCGCACCGAGGCGCAGCGCTTCGCGCTCGACCTCGATCATCCCGAGATCGCGCAAGCCCTGCACCAATTCGAAAAGAAAAACCGCCGCCACCTCCGCAGTTTAGGTCTCCGCCCACTCCGCGCCGCCGAACTAGTCGCCGCCGAGGCGCTCAGCCCGAACGGCACCCCAGGCAGCTTTTACGCTCGCAGCCAGCGCGACCGAACCCGCCGCTACTGTGTGGAGCCCCCGACCTGCAACTGCCCCGACTGGCAGCACGGCCGAGATGGCCACAAACACGGCGCCCCGATCATCAAGGGGTACCCGCTCTGCAAACACTTGATCGCTCTCACTCTCAACGGCACGCCCACGATCCGAACGCGCCCGACTTGGACGGCCGGCGACGCCGTTTGCGATCTCTTCCCCGCCACGGTGGCCGAATTCTACGCCATGCGCCAGCTATGGCCAGACGCTTACGGACCCTCACTCAAGGAGATCACCGCTTACGGCGCCCCGCCTACCGCTTGCTGTCACGCCGGGCACGTCGGCCAAATGCGCCGCGACGGCCGATTCAACTACGGTGACATGTACTGCTGGAATTGCCGCAAGTACCTGGGAGAGTACTAGACATGGCGACCAGAAAGCTCTTTTCCACATGGCACGGCAGGGAGATCACCGTCCGACTCGGCACCAAGGAACACACAGCCGCCGATCGGCGCCTCGTGCTCGCCGAGGTACACGACGACCAGACAAGAACCTATTCCGATATAGGAATCCCCGCCTTATGGGATGCCTACCAGGACGAGTTGTCCACCGATCCAACCAGCAGGAGGCCCCAAAATGTCTGACTACTCAGAAGCGCCAGTTTCGTTCAACGTCAAAGCTATCTCCGCCGAGGGTTTTGATGTGATGCTGACCATCCGCGACACCCACCCCACGGAATTGATGCCCCGCGCCCTGAAGGCGCTAGAATGGCTCAAACACGCAGGATTCTCCCCGAACGGCCGTTCCCCCGACCCCGCCGCCCCTGCACAACTTGCCCCGTCCCCCTCGGCCCCACCGGTCGCAAACGCCGCCCCCGTCCCAATCGGTCGGACCAACGGCACGAACGCGCTCACCGGAGCCGAAAGCACCAACGGCGAAACCTTCGGCGCCGCGATCATCTCCAGCCTCGTGGTCAGCCAGAGCAAGACCGGCAAACTCCAGCTACAGTTTAGCGACGACCAGAGCCGCACGTACCGCATGACCCTGCCGATCGAGGCAATGGTCGAAATGCTGCCCGAGGGATGGACGGCCGCACATCTCATAGTCGGCCAGACTTACGCCGTTAGGTTCCGCATCCACTGGCGCGAGAAAGGTCAGTATCAGAATCTCTTCCAGATCGATCAGCTTTAGGACTCGCCCGGCCGGTCTCGATCCGGGACCGGCCGGGCACAGGAGCCACCCATGGCATACTGGAACTCACCGTACAAACCACACGACACCGTCGAAATTCTCCCATCCTACCGCTACTCGGAAGTGCACGGCGCCACCGGCACCGTCATTCTCACCATGCCGCAGGCCGTCGTGATCCAATTACACAGCCCCACAAAGCGACGCCTATACAGCGACATGCCCCCTTTTACCCGTATCCCCGAAAAAGACCTCCGCCCCGTCACCGTCTCCCCCTCCGCGATCCTGCCCACGGTCGACACCCTCCGCGCCGAACGCTACACCGGTCAAAAGGCCGTCGACGATCCACTCCCCGCAACAATCCCTTGTCGCCGCCACCCTGGCCAAGTCGCCTATCTCCGCCAAAAGAACGGCAAACACTGGTACAGCCACCAAGCCTCCTACATCATGGCGGACGGCACCCCCGGATTCTATTGGTGTGACGGCCGTCTCCCCTGGAACGCGTACGAGGGGATGAGCCGCCGCTATGGAAACTGTTCAGGAATGTAACAAGGAGATCACAATGACCACGCAAGCGACCGTCAAGATCACCAACGCCGACGCACACAGCATCTATCTCGACCGTTACGCGGACGGATTCCTCGCCGTCACCGGCGCCGATGTACTCAAAGCCGCGCAACTCGCCTACAGCAGCCTCAGCCCCCACTGCCCCCACAATCCCCCCGATGTAATCGCCATCAATTACCTGCTCAGCCAACTCGCCCCACCGACCCCGTTTCAAGGCGCCACGCCCCTCTACCGCCTGATCGCCGCCCCCGACCTCGATACCGAACACTTTTACCACATCGACTGCACCGACCGTTTTACGTTCATCAACTACGCGGCCGGATTCATAGCCACCGACATCGAGGATCGGCTATACCCGTACACCCTCGAGCAGTTCCGGGACCTCATCAACGAGCAGCGCGACACTTGCAACGAGGCGCTCGCCAAGATCGCCGCCATTGACCCCTACTACGCTGCCCTCGATCCGTTCCCTCAGCTACAACCATAAGCACCTATCGCGGCCGTCCGGAAGGCCTCCGGACGGCCGCAAGGAGATCACATCATGCAGCGCTTCGTTCTCCAGGGAAGCATCTACTACACTCAGTACAGGAAATGTGGGAAGCCCGCGTGCTCGACCTGCTCAAGCCGCGCCAAGCGCGGACACGGCCCCTACTGGTACCGCCGTGACAGCAACACCGGCAAGGTTCACTATATCGGCAAGCGCCTGCCCGAGGGGATCGTCTCCACCCACGACGCCCGGCGCCTACTGCGACCACGCGCCGCCGGCATATCGGACACTCTCCGCCGGCAACAGGCCGCCCTCCGTTCGTTCATAGATGGGGGAGCCCTCACCGACGACGACATCAAAATCCTCACCGCGTTCGACCTGCAGGACGGCATCCTATAGCCAGCCTGTCCCCCTCCGCCAGTTCCAACCGGCCGCCACCAGGCGGCCGGTTGCTTATCCCCGATCCCCATCCCGCCCCGCGGCCGTCCTGTGCGCTGAGCGAGCTGCCGGCGCACACAAGACCCCGGTCCCCGTCTTGTCTCCCACCGTCAGGCAGCCAACACAAGTTAGGGGAAGGTTAGCAAAAAATTTCGCCCCTCTGCCCAGCGGCGGCCTATGGTAAGGATGCCCGGCTCCGCCCCTTGAGGTTGGTTCTCCATTCCCCGCGCCGGGGCTCGCACGGCCTGCGGGCTTTCGGTCGGGCCGGCTCGGGCGGAGGGGCTCTCCCCAATGCGTTCGCCCACCCGCCCTCCCACGCCCCTCCCTTCAGCCCTTGTCCGGCGGCCCACGGCGCTCCCTTCTCACGGCCGAGGTTGGTTCGCTCCGCCCTTGTGCGGGATCCCAGATCCACCACGACACAAGACACCCATTTGCATTCCCCAGCCCCTTGGATACAATACGCCTCTACCGTTACGCACCTTAACAGCCGAAACGCCCGTCCCAAGCCCTTAAACCTATTGTTTAAGGCCCTGCAAATAGTCAGCCGGACTATACTCTCGATACAGGCGCTCCGTCTCCAGCCCCCTCGTGTAGGTTTCTACCATCCTCAGGTTGGACCACCCGCCCGCACCCATCACCACCCGACTCGGAGCCCCCGCCTCTGTCGAAATACACGCAAACGCCCGCCGAAACGTGTGAGGGGAAACGCCCGACACGCCCGCCGACCGCCCGAAACCCGCCACGATCCGCCGCAATCCCCGAGTTGTCAGCCGGTGACCCGGCCGCCGGCCACCCAAGGACACAAACAGCGCCGACGATCCCGGCGCCGCCCGCACGTCCAACCAGGCCGCCAACCGCTTGCCCGTCACCTGGCCAAAATACACCAGCCGCTCGGACCCCCCTTTTCCTACCACTTTCGCCACTCCCCTTCCCAGGTTGACGTCCGCGCAATCCAACCCGCATAGCTCCGCCGCCCGGACACCCGAATCAACCAGCAAGGAGATCATGGCTCCCATGCGCAGGCCCCACACCATACCGTCATCGGCCGCCAACAGCATGGACCCGATCTCTTCCCCAGACAACGTCCGCTGCAAACGTCCCGGCACCCGGGGAACGACCAGCGCCCGCCCCGCATCTTCCCGCCACCCCTCCTCCGCAGCCATCCAACGAAAATAGCTCCGCACGGCCGACACGGCTTGCTTCACCGTCGCCGGCGCCCATCCCGTCCGAATCGACGCGCCCCACTCCCGAAGGAGGGCCCGCGACACCAGACCCGGATCCCCCACATCCCGAGCCTCCAGCCAATCAGCCATCCTCGCCAAGTGCCAGCGATACTGCGTCACCGTTCCGCTGCTCTTCCCTTCCTGACATAGCGCAGTCAGAAACTGCCCGATAGAGACTCTCATCTCCCACCTCCATTCAATCAATCGCTCAACCGTTACATTCTACCACAAGGAAAACCGATGGACACATGGTCCCTGATCCTCAGACAGTTGAAATTATCCATCCCCCCCAGTACCTACGACTGCTGGCTCGCAGACACCACCCAAGCGGCCGAGGACGGCGACACCATCACCGTCTACGCGCGCACCGAGGCGCAGGCATGGATCAATCATCAACTCTCGTCCATCGTCTCCCGCGCCGCCTATCAAGCATCCGGCCGCCGCCTCGAGATCATCTACACCGCTCCCCGCGAGCAGCCCAAGCCCATCGTCCTCAAGATCATCTCGTTCGATCCCACCCAAGCGGGATTCACCATCGTCTCGAATTACGCCTTACAGTTTTGGCAACCCCTCATCGGCTGCGGGCCATTCTCCCTTTGGACACTCATTCGTAGTTACGCCCGCGACGCCGCCGCCCCCGACGGCAAACCCACCTATGTCAGCGTCTCCGCACTCGCCGCCATCCTTTCCAACAACAACCGCCAGATCCTCATCGGCCGCCGCCGTGGCCAAAACTGGCAGCCCGGTTGGATTCAGGTCCTCGAGGATCACCAGGTCCTCACGTGGCGCCGCGGAACCAAGCTCTACCATTGGCACGTACTCGGCAGCCTTCCCTTGCTGTCACCCGCCCAAGTCTCCCAGTTGTCAGACAACCGCCAGGCCGCCCACACCCGGTTCATCGAATCCTGCGACCTTTCCCCCGCATGGCACCAACTCGATCTTCCATCCCTTGCTCAAAAGCCCAGACCCTAGTCCACGGCTACAGTTGACCTAGTCCAGGGCTACCCCTGACCTAGCCCACGCCTACACCTACCATAGTCCCTGGCTACCCGTATAATAAGAACAATTCAAAGAAGGGAAGAAAAGATATACCCCATTTGACAAAACCCCCCTCCCTGGGATATACTGACCCTTAACCGATATCTAACCAACTCCAGCGAGCTTCCATGAAACTGCACGCCCGTCTGTACCAAGTGGCATTCCAGCTTATCCAAGCCCAGGCAGATCTCCCAACTCCCAATGGCCAAGTCCCCACCGCAGAAATGCACACAATCCACCCGCACCGGCAAGCCTTGTCGCGCCTGGGCCATTCGCGGATCCAACCCGCCCACCTGCGCCACCCACGCCGGCCGGACTAAAGACGCCGGCGCTCCCCTCGCCAACGTCAACCGCCAGGCCCACGGATTCTATTCGGCCGCCCTCGATCCCAACGAACTCGCCGACCTGGTCGCTTTCGCCGACGACCTATCCCTCAACGACGAGATCGCATTGGCCCGCGTCATCCTCCGCCGCGTGATGATCCACCTCAAACAGCCATTCGGCGCCCGGCCCGACGAACAGCGTATCGACGACGCCGATCTCGCCCGCCTCGCAGGTCTCGTGCTCGCCGGCACCCGCACCGTCGCCCGCCTCCTCCGCGACCAACGCGCCCTGTCCGGCGACGCCGCCGACGGTTTCGCCGGCGCCATCGCCCAAGCCCTAGACGAGTTGAGTACCGAGATCGGCATCCAACTATGACCACCGGCGCCCAACGCCTCACGGCCGCCCTGTCCCGATTCCGCCGCCCCAAATCCCACCGGCCGCCCATTCAACTCCAGCCCACCACGCCCCTGGAGGTCCTCATCCTCGAACGCATCACCGCCCTCCAGCAAGACGTCGCCTCCCTCCAGGACCAACAGCGCTGGCTGATCCGTCTCACGGCCGGCGCAATCATCGGCGCGGTCCTCAATGCGCTGCTCTCGTGAGCAAGGTCGCCCAATTGGCCAAGCGCCTGCTCGGCGATATCCGCCTATTCTCCCGTCTCGTCATCCGTCTGCCCCTCCGCCCATATCAGCTAAAACCCATCCTTGCGGTTCTTGACAGCATCCTCCACCAACACGGCCGCGAATTCCTAGTCGTCTTTCCCCGCCAGTCCGGCAAGAACGAGGCGGCCGCACAACTCGAAACCTACCTGCTGAACATCTTCCAGCGCGTCGGCGGCAACATCATCCACGCCGCCATAGGGGATGCGAGCGGCATGGCGGCCACCCGTCTCGAAGAGCGCCTCGATAACCCATGGAACGCCAACCGTTGGACCAAGAAGGCCCGCCCCAATCGCCGCTGTTTCGGCAATGCGGCCGTCCTCTTTCTCAGCAGCCATCCATCCGCCAGCACCAGGGGACAAACGGCGCATTGGCTCATCGTCATCGACGAAGCGCA
The DNA here is from genome assembly GCA_030622135.1 of Deltaproteobacteria bacterium. Taxonomy (GTDB): domain Bacteria; phylum Myxococcota; class B64-G9; order B64-G9; family B64-G9; genus JAUXGL01. Next base: position 12,039 of record JAUXGL010000057.1, on the reverse strand, counting down.
GGACCAGGTGGGACCACACATCGAGGCTGTCTTTACCCCCATGCGAGCCGCCAACAACGCCACCGCCCTCTACCTCGGCACCGTCAAACTCACCACAGACTTCCTCTGGCAGAAGAAGATCGAGCTCACACGCAAACAAGAAGGAGACGGCATCCAGCGCGTTTTCATGGTGTCCCCTCATCAGGTCACCGCCGACAATCCCCCCTACGGCGCCTTCCTCGCGCGCCAGATCGCCACCCACGGCCGCCACCATCCGATTGTCGCTTCCGAATACTTCCTTGAGCCCATCGATGGAACCGGCGGCCTTTTCGACGCCCGCCGTCGCAGCCTTATGACCGGCACTCATCTCCAGCAGGCCGCCCCTCAACCCAACACTCTCTACGTCGCCACCCTCGACGTCGCCGGCCAGGACGAGGCCGCCACCGATCCCTTAGCTCAACTTGCCCAGCCCGGCCGTGATTACACCGTCGCCACCGTTTTCGAGGTGCACCTTCCCCCTACGACCGATCTCCGCCGCTTTCCCATCTACCGCGCCGTCGACACTTTCGTAGACCATGGCGGCCGGCATTTCGAGGAGGTCCCCGGTAAGGCTCCCCTCGTCCCCCGCCTCGCCGCCTGGCTCGAAAGTTGGAACATCGCCCACCTGGTCGCTGATGAGTCCGGAGTTGGCCAAGGTGTCACAAGCTGGCTTTCCGCCGCTTTCGGCTCCCACCTCGTCACCCCCTACAATTTTTCCGGCACTGGCAAAAAGGCCGCTCTCGGCTCTGCCTTCCTTGCCTTGATCGAAACCGGGCGCTTCCACTATTGGACGGGAGATCACGACCAACCCCTTTCCGACGGTTGGTGGTTCTGGGCTCAGTGTCGTGCCTGCACTTACGAGCTCCCTCCAGATGGCCGATTCGACCGAGATCTCCGCTGGTCCGTCCCCGCGAACGCCCGGATCGACACCCCCACCGGTCGCCAGTTAATCCACGACGACCGCTTGATCTCTGCTGCCCTCATCGCTCACCTGGACATCCTCTACCGCAACGGCACCCTCACCATTGGCCAGGCAGCAAGCGTGGTCATCCCCGGCACCGATCCTTTCGCCGATATGAAGTTCTGATTTCTTCTTCTTGTTAAATGGGCTGGTCTCCCCCTCATCTACCCTTTGTTTCCCCCGCCCCCTTTAACCCATGATCCCCCTTGCTTTCGACACACCTCGGCTCCAGCCGCGCTCCGCGTCTCTGTTCTCCCATCCCGCCCGACCGCTATCTTGTCCCGCCCCGCCGTTCACAATTTGACGTCTGCCGTACAATGTGCTAAAGTGACAATGTGTCCCACACTCCAGGAGGTGATCCATTTCCATCCGAGATCGACTCGCCAGCGTAATCTTCCCCATCATTTCCGGCCGGCCCGCTCAACTCGCAACCGTCACCGCCAAGGTAGACGACTCCGCCGGCTGGCAGACCTTCTCCGGTGCACCGCACGATCGAGACGCCGCCGAGGTGCAGCAAATCTACCACGACGCCCTGGAGGCCTGGCGAAAGAACCCATTGGCCAAGAGGATCGTCGACATCACCACAGACTACACGGTTGCCGACGGGATCACGCTCGAAGCGCCGGGCGACATCGGCCGGTTCGTCAACCGCTGGTGGATCCACCCCAAGAACATGATGGATCTCCGCCTCTCGGCCCTCTCTGATGAACTCACCCGCGCCGGCGACCTGTTCCTATCGCTCCACCGCAACAAAAATGACGGGATCAGCTACCTCCGGCCTATCCCAAAGGACAGGATAATCCGCATCCACACCCTCAAAAACGACTGGGAGACCGAGCTTGGATTCAGCGAGATACAGGACACCGGCGAACCCCGCTTCTGGCACTCCCCTGACCATCCCGACGCCGCCGACGCGCCGGCTGTCATGATCCATTACGCTGTCAATCGGCCGGTCGGCGCCCTGCTCGGGGAGTCTGATCTGGCCACCATCCTCCCCTGGTTGCGCAGGTACAGCCGCATGTTGGAGGACAGGGTCCGGCTCAACTGGGCCGTCCGCGCCTTCCTCTGGATGGTCACAGTCCCATCGAACAAGGTACAGGCCAAGAAAACCCAATACGCGACGGCGCCCGAGGCGGGCTCGATCATCGTCAAGGACGAATCCGAGACCTGGGAGCCCGTCACGCCATCGCTCAACGCCCGAGACGCCGGCAACGATCTAAAGGCCGTTCGACGCATGATCGACGCCGGTCCCGGTTTCCCCCCGCACTGGCGAGGGGAACCCGAGGACACCAACTATGCCACCGCCAAGGCCATGCACGATGCAGCTAACCGGCACCTGCGGCGCCGGCAACTCTTCCTCCGCTACATGCTAATCGACCTGGCCCACATCAGCTACACCCGAGCCCGACAGGCTGGCCACTACCGCGCCCGGCCTGACCGTACCAAGATCACCGCTCTCCTGCCCGACATCTCGCGCGAGGACAACGCCACGCTCGCCACGGCCGCCAAAGACCTGGCCACCGCCTACAGTTCCCTGCGCCAGGAGATCACGCCGGCCGGTCCCGTCGACGCATTCAGCCGGATCATGCTTTCCGTCATCTCCAAGTTCGCAGGTGAACCGCTCTCAGCCGACGACATAGACGTCGTCCTCCAGGAGGCGAAGGAGCTCGCCGCCTCGATCCCGGCCCCTAGTCCGGACGCCCAGACCCCGGACGCGCCCGAGGAGGGCCCCGAGGACTGACCATGCCCCCTTCACCAGGTCCTCTCCCTTCTCCCACCACCACCGTTAGCGATCCATCTTGTGACGACGTAGATCTGCCGGCGCACACAAGACCACAGGAGAACTCTATGCCCCCAGCCAACCCGAAGCCCATCTCATTGACCCTCAGCGGTCACGTCGACCTGGCCACCAGCGACGATCCGCAGCGGTACGCCGCCCGGTTCGTCTCCGCCGGCCGCATCCGTGGCCAAGCCAACCAGCCCGGCCGGTTCGTGATCCCACCCGAGGCTATTCAGGTCGCCATAGCTGGCGGCCACTTTGACAACCGGCCCTGCTTTATCGACCATGCTTCCTATTTCGAAGGCCCCTCCCTCCGCAACATGGCGGGAGTCACAGGGGAGACGGAATGGAACCATGAAACCCAGTCGGCCGATGGCGAGATCACCCTCTACACCGCCCCCGCAGGGACCCTCATCGAGGACCTATTCAACAGCATCGTCAAGGACCAACACGACGGCCGCCCGGCGCCGGACGTTGGCCTTTCGCTCGTGTTCTGGCCGCGGTGGAAACCCCGCGACAATGAGGCAGATCCCCTCGTTCTGCAGGAGTTTCTCCATATCGAGTCCATAGATTTCGTCTTTGAACCGGCCGCAGACGGCCGGATAAAAGAAGCCTTGTCCACCCTAGTCCAAGGAGTTATTCACATGCCACCAGACAGCACCAGCACCGCAACCGACGACGCGCCGCCCGCCGAGGTATTGGCGCCACCACCCACCGAGGTATTGGCACCCCCACCCGAGCCGCCCGCTCCCGCTCCCCTTGCCCCGGAACCGGACACCGCGCCGGACGCGTGGGCTCGGGAAGTCCAGGCCGCCTCCACCGTGGCCATCCTCCAGGCCTCGGGATTGCCCCAGGCAACCCAGGACCTCATCGCCGCCAGCGTCATCAACTCGCCGGCCGAGCTCCGCGCTCACATCGAGCGCCACGAAACTCACCTGGCTGCCCTGTCGGCCGACCAGGTAATCCAGATCGGAGACGTTCCCCCGCGCGACGGCCGCGCGATCACCCTCGGCCGCACGGGATTGGAGCAGATCGAACAGGCTTTCGAAGGTCTCTTGCTCGGCACCCGTCCTCCGGACGGCATCCAACCCCTGTCAGGTATCCGGGAGATGTACCACTTGCTCTCGGGGGACTTTGAGATGGCCGGTCTCTTCCGCGACGATCGCGTCTATCTCGCCAACGTCAACTCCGCCACTATGGCGGCCATGACCGCCAACGCGCTCAACAAGCGGATCGTCAACCTGTTCCAGATGTACCCCCGGTGGTGGGAACCCTTCTGCAGTATCGAGGATTTCGCATCACTCCAGGACGCCCGCTGGATCACCCTCGGCGGTGTTGGGGAACTGCCCACGGTCTCAGAAGGCGCAGCCTACACTGAGCTCACGTGGGATGACATGGTCGAGACCGATGCCTTCGTCAAGAAAGGCGGCTACCTCGGGCTCACCCTCGAAGCAATCGACAAGGACGATACCCGCCGCCTGGTGGCGGCCCCTCGGGCTCTTGCCCAGGCTGCCTGGCTTACGCTGGCCAAGTCCATCAGCGCCATATTCACCCAAGAGAGCGGCACCGGCCCGCTCATGTCCGACGCTGTCCGGCTCTTCCACGCCGGCACCCACAGCAACCTTCTCACCACCGCGCTCTCCTGGACCGCCTACGTGGCGGTTCGCACCGCCATGCGCAAGCAGACGGAGCTCAACTCTGAAGAGCGCCTCGGGGCCCTCACCGCTCCCAAGTTCCTGTTGGTTCCGCCCGACCTCGAGATCGCCGCTCTGCAGTTGTTGGCCTCGGAAGGGGAGCCCGGAACGGCCGACAACGACGAGAACCCGCTCGCCGTCGGAGACGCACACGAGGCGCGCCTCCGCAGCGCCCGGGACCGCGTTATCGTCGTCGACCTGTGGACCGACACCGCCAGTTGGGCGGCCATCGCCGACCCCATCCTCTACCCCTCCATCGGCCTCGGTTTCCGCTACGGCCGGACGCCGGAGATCTTCTCCGTCGCCAGTCCCACCGCCGGCCTCATGTTCACCAACGACGTCATGCCGGTCAAGGTTCGCTTCTTCTTTGCAGTTGGCCCGACCGACTGGCGCGGACTGCACAAAAACAACGTCTAACCTTGTGTTGATTTGTAACGCGGCCGCCGCACAAGAGGGAGATCAACCCTCTTGTGCACGGACCTCCGCCGATCGGCACACAAGGCAACCCATCACGCATCACGAATCACGAATCACGGTTCACATAGGAGACCTACATCATGCAGCGCAAATTCACCCAGGCCTTCCACATTCCCGGCACTTTGGGCGCCGACATCGCGATCGTTTTCACCGCTCCCTCTGACTGCCAGCTTGTCCACACCTCGGCCGTCGCCAGCAACAATTCCGATGCTACTCTCAAGATCGGGACCACCAGCGACGATGACCTATATCTGGCGGCCGGCGTGATCGGCGACAGCAACGTCCCGGTCGAGAAAGAACGCGCCGACTTCATCGGCGCCCAGTTCCCCCGCATCAGCGACGGTGATATCGTCAAGGTCAGCCTCGACTACGACGGCGCCAGCGGCACCGCCGCCGCCGACGCCACCATCGTCCTCACCTTCGTGGAGGGATAGAATGGCAACCATCTCCAAGAAAGCCATCCAGGAAGCTGTCAAAGCCTCCGGCATCAACACCCCCTATTGGACGCGAGTGGTAGGGGATCGCCTGGAGATTCAACCCCTCGGCGGCAAGGTCCTCGTCTTTTACGGCAGCCGTCCCCAGCCAGGAGACCCTCCACCTTTTACAGAGTCCCTCCCGGCCCCGGACCAGCCTACCATCACCCTCACACCCGCAGAACTCCGCGCCATGAAACGAGACGACCTCCGCGCAATGGCCCGCGAGAAAGAGATCGACGGCGCCGGTACCATGCTCAAGGCGGAACTCGTCAACGCCATCTGCGCAGCGGAGGCCAAGCCATGATCCGAGCCGGCAAACGACTCACCGGAAACGGGCTCGTCCACACCGGCCCCGGATCCATCGATTCGGTCCTTCTTACGGCCGGCACTGACGCCGCCAAGCTCATCATCTACGACAACACCGAGGCTTCCGGTACCATCATCGCCACCCTCAAGGCGGTCCTCGAAACCACCGTAGAATGGACACCGAGAGGACACGTGTTCGGCAAAGGCGCCTCCGCCGCCATCACCGGCACCACTCCCGAGGCAGTCATCGTCTACACATGACTTCAAACCGCGGGCAAACGACCCGCCGGCAGTAGGGGCGGCCCCGGCCGTCCCTACTAACCAACAAAGGAGCACACCATGAAATTGACACCGCAGCACAGGGAGAAGCTGGGATGGATCATCCTCTCGCTGGTCGCTCTCATCATCTCCATCACCCTTGGCGTAAGCTATCCCCTGCCCATGCAGCGGGCGCCGCAGGGTGAGCCGATCGTAGAGCTCGGCACCACTCACTTCTCAGGTCTCAACGTCACCGGCGCAGTCGACTTTGACACAACTCTCAACGTGGACGGCGCCACTACCCTCGGCGGAAACCTTACCCTTTCCAGTGCAAACTACCCCCTTGAGTTTGCCTCCGCCGGCTACCAGGCGATCTACGGTACCGACACAATCACCGGCACCGCTACGGCCGCCCATGGCTTTACCACTGTCACCTTCTCACTATGTACTCTGGGCGAGGACCCAGAAAGCGGTGCAGGTGACGCCGCCATGTGCACCGTCTCCATCAGCACCAACGTGGTCACGCTCGACATCTGGCAAGATGATTTCGTTACGGCAGCCACAGAGACCGACGTCGTGATCCATTGGTTGGTCATCGGCGTCCCCTAGTCATGCAGATAATCAGTCTCGGGTGGGGGATGCGCAACCCTCCCCCACCCGATCACCTATGAGACCCGCCACCTGGTCCGACACTCGCCAGCGCTACCCGTGGCCGAGCCACGGTCTCGCCACCTGGACCGAGGGATCACATGCTTACATCTCTGTGGTTTTCTCATGGAACAAACCCCAAGCCTACCAACTCGCCGCCTGGCACATAGCCCAGGGCTACACCGTCCACGTCGGCGGCCCTGCGGCCGCCATCGATCTCAACTATTTCGCCGCCGTCAGTTCGCCCATTGTTCCCGTCATCGATGCACTAAAACACCACAATCCCAACGCTACCCGCACCACCACCGGCTGCATCAACAAATGTCCTTTCTGTCTTGTCCCCCTCCTGGAGGGCGACCTCCACGAGCTCGAGCATTGGATCCCCAGGCCCATCGTCCTGGACAACAACGCTCTCGCCGCCAGCCGCCGCCACTTTGACCGCATGATCGACCGTCTCAAACCCATACCCAACGTCGACTTCAATCAGGGTCTCGATCACCGGCTGTTGACCACCTACCACGCCGGCCGTCTCGCCGAACTTGACCTGCCTATCGTGCGCCTCGCCTGGGATCGAACGGCCGACGAGCCCCATTTCCTCCGTGCTTTCCAACACCTCCGCGACGCCGGTTTCCCTGCCGGCCGCATCCGAGCCTACGTTCTGATCGGTTTCGACGACACGCCCGCCGACGCTCTCCATCGCCTCCAGACCATCGTTGACCTTGGAGCCCGCCCAAATCCCATGCGCTACCAACCCCTCACCTGCCTGCGCAGAAACCAACACGTCGCTCCCCACTGGTCCGACGCTGAGCTCAAGCGCTTCATGCGCTACTGGGCCAACCTGCGCGTCACCAGCCACATTCCTTTCGATACCTTTGCCCACCGAGGCGACGAGCCGGCGCCTCCACCACCGACCGGCCAATTATCCCTGGCCATCCCATGAAAACCTTTGCTTACTGCTCGCGCAGCTTCACCGAATCCGTCCGTCAGTCGGCCGGAGTCGCGCCCTTCACTTGCCCGCCTGTCAAGATGGCGGATTTCCTGCCCGAGATCCTCCAGGGTTACCGCTTCCTCTACTTCAAGCTACACGGCATCAAGGGGGAACCCTTTTGGTACGGTGACAACTGGATCACCGCCCTATCGGCCGACACCATCCACGTGGCCAACCTGCGCGGCGCGGTCGTGTTCGCCGCCAACTGCCACCTGCCCGAGAGTCCCATGCTGGACGCACTTCTCGCGGCCGGGGCCGAGGCGGTCGTCGCCGGCGGCGGCCGCAATTTCGCCGGCGTCACCGCCATGCGAGGCGCCGACCTGCTCGGGTACTATTTCCGCCTCATGCTCCAGCTTCACATCCCACCCAAACCTGCCTTATCCATGGCCAAGTACGGTCTCCGCACTATCCGCCGGCCGACGGCGCCCATCGCCGACGCCCTCAATTTCCAACTCTTCTCCCCATGATGGTCACCGGTCGCTCGCAAAGATCATTCCGCTCCGGCTTGCTAACCTCGGGCTGTCTACTTGCTACCGGCCGTGTACCTGTAGAGGTGGGGGCTCTCCTTGACTACGACCCCCGTCACCAGACCCCCCTCCTGCTGGTGCTGGTCCCGTCTTGCCCCACCTCTACCTTCTCTTTCTCAGCCATCGAGACAAACTCCGGAGGGCCTGCGCACAAGATGACCGCCTTGTGCCGCCAGGCGGGCCGGCCCGAACACAAGAGCTCCCGCTTGTGCAGTGGCCACCGCCCCAGGGAACACAAGAGCTCCAGGTTGTGCGGAGATCTGGACCATGGCCAACACAAGATCAACACCAGGTCCCGGCCGTGATCAGCTTAACCCCGCGCGGTGACTGTACCTTCCTCGCCTTTGCCATCCTTTCCACCATCGCCATCGTCTCCGCCATCCTTGACCTTTACCTGCACCGTCACCACAACAGGCCACCCCAATGACCAGTTATCCCGTCGCGCTCGTGATCTACCTTCTCTGCCTGGCTGGCCACCCCGGAGGTTGCGCCTACGAGCCCGCCGCCCGGGTGACCGAATACGTCCCACTCCAAGGAGGCATCAATTGTCAGGAACCTTGCAACATCACCGCTTCCATGATTCCCGTCACCTATGGCGTCACCGCAGCTTGCGGTCCCAACGTGCCTTTCGGCACCCTGCTCTACATCGAATCGGCCGGCTGGCGAACCTGCCACGACCGAGGCGGTGCTATCGACGACGACGAGGTCGACGTCGCTCTTGAGCCCGACGACTATCTCCAGCTTGGCATCAATGGCCATCATCCCGTCGTTTGGATCTTCCCGCTATCACAGGAGGCAACACCATGACCAAGATCGAATGGACCAACAAGACCTGGAACCCCGTCACCGGGTGCACCAAGATCAGCCCCGGCTGTACCCACTGCTACGCCGAACGTATGGCCACCCGTCTCGCCGGCCGGTTCGGCTATCCCGAGGCGCCCCATCAATTCGACGTCACCTTCCACGAGGACCGGCTACGCGTCCCCTTCCATTGGCGCAAGCCCCGGATGATCTTTGTCTCATCGATGGGTGATCTCTTCCACAACCACGTCACCACTTCCATCATCCTCAGAGTCCTCGCCGTCATTCAAGCATGTCCTCAGCACACCTTCCAGATTCTCACCAAGCACCCCAAGAGAATGGCAATCACCTTCCAGCTAAATCCCCAATACAGGAACCTGCCCAATCTCTGGCTTGGAGTCTCCGTGGAAAACCCTGACTACCTATGGCGCGTCAGGGATCTCCTCACCTGCCAGACCCCCGTCAAGTTCGTATCCCTGGAGCCCCTCCTTGCTCCCATCGACCTCTGCCAACCCGTAAGCCCCCACCGCAAGCACCTGCTCATCGACCACCTCCAGTGGGTCATAGTGGGGGGAGAGTCCGGACCGGGCGCCCGGCCCATGCACCCCGCCTGGGCAACCGATCTCAGCGACCAATGCCTGGCATCCGGAGTCCCATTCTTCTTCAAGCAGTGGGGCGCCTGGGCGCCTCTCCGCTCCATCCTTTCCACCACGCCCACCTTCCCACCCAATGGCAACACCCGCCGCGCCGTCGTCGCCGACCGCACCCTTTCCCCACCTTCTCGTACCGCCAACCACGCCGTCATGTATCGCGTCGGTAAGAAACGCGCCGGCCGCCTGCTCGACGGCCACGAACGCAAAGAAATGCCCACCGTCCAACCTATCCCCTGTCAGGAGGAACCCAATGGTTAGTTATTCGGTCATTCAAAGCCTTCTCCATAGTCGCAAGTTCTGGATCGCTGTCTTTGGTCTCGTCCAGACCATCCTCTTCCACCTCCTGCCCACCTTTCCGCCCGAGATCTGGCGGGCAATCGACACGCTCGCCGGTGTCCTCATCATCGCCATAGCGGCCGAGGACGTGGCGCTCAAGCTCGCCGGCCGGCACCCAACCCAATTGGCCGGCATCACACCGCCCGCGGGACCCGTCACGACCGCTCGCCGCCCGGTCGGGATCAACGGGGGGGCTCATGGTTAACCTGGTACCTTATCTGCGGGGCAACGGCCAGATGTACGATCTCGAGTATGACATCCTCGGCCGACAGGGTGTCCAAACCCTCCAGACCCAGTACATCCACGATCCCAAGGTTTTCTATCAGGTCAAGGATTCGCACTGGGAGTCCCTCTACTGGGACCAGCACTACATCTACCGTCACGCAGATACCAGCGAGGGGAACAACCGCTACTACATCCAGACGACAAACGGCCAACCCGGGGCCGTCTGGTGTCCCGCCAACATGCAGGTCGGCCAGTCATTCGAGCGTAATCCCCACCTGATCCACTATTTCAAGGACAGCGGCCGCATTCGAACACAGGGCGCCTTTCGATCCACCATCAAGTTCCTCGACCATAACCGCTCCCACACCTTCCCTTCCGGGATCACTATCCAGGACGTCATCACCCTGGCCTGGATAGTAGACGGCCGCACCCTGGAAAGGTACTACTATGCCCGAGGGTATGGTCTCGTGGCCTGGCAGAGTGACGCGGCCGGATACTCCCACATCTGTGCCCACCGGTCCGATCCACCGGGGCTCAAAAGAGAGCGCATCGATGCGCTCGCCGACTTTGACACCGAGACCCTTTACTACTGCCCGGACCCTTGCTACACTCCCAAGATCACCACACCAGGCATCGATGTCAGCAAGTGGCAAGGGCCAGCCATCGATTGGGGCAAGGTCGCGCAGTCCGGCGTCCGCTACGCTTTCATTCGCGCCTCGTACGGCCGGCGCCCCGATCCTTGCTTCCTCGCCAACGTCGCCCGTGCTACCGCGGCCGGCATCCACACCGGAGCCTATCACTACCTCCACGCTGACAAGCCCATCGAACAAGCAGCCTTCTTTTACGACAGGATCACCGAGGCGGCCGCTATACGAGAGGCAGACGCCCGCGAGAACTGTGTGCACGATTCACCCATACCTCTGGTCAACGTCCTGGACGTGGAGGGGAAGGGCAAGACACCCGCAGTGATCAAGGCTTTCCTCGATGAATTCGAGCGACTGACCGAGTGCAAGCCCCTCATCTACACGGCCGCACACATCTGGAACAATCTCCAGGGTGACACATCCTGGGCGGCCGGCTATGACCTCTGGGTTGCCAACTACACTCCCCAGCCTCGACCCTACCTTCCACGAGACTGGAACACTTGGGTATTTTGGCAGCACTCGTCCACCTTCACCGTTCCCGGCATCCGTGGTCACGCAGACCACAATCGTTTCAACGGCACCTATGACGACCTGCTCGTTTACTTGCAGGCTTATTGGAAAGGTTGAATCCCACCATCACAGGAGGACAGTCCCATGCCCACCATCAAAAACTACCCGAACAAGCTCGGCTTCCACTGTGGTCCCGCCGGCAACCGAACCGGCATCGGTGACCACTTCACCAGGCTGGCCACCGCCGGTCACCGCCTCGTCGTCAAGTCCGTGGATGACTACGGCGCGATCACCGAGGCATTAGCGGCCGATCCCGACGCCGTGACGATCTTCCGGCTGACCGGGGGAACGGTCGAGCTCCCGTACCGTCGCGCGGCCGCTGGTCTCACTCTCGACGCCGCCGCCGAAGAAGCCATCGGCGCCGCTCGCTTGACACAGCAGCCCGACTATGCTCTCGATCCTCTCACCACCGCCAAGGATCATTGGGCTCAGCTACGCTCCGCCTTGCCTCCCGAGTTCGACAAACGCACCTGGTTGGAGGTCATGAACGAGCCCGACCGCCAGCGCTCCGAATGGCTCGCAGAGTTCTCCTTCCATCTCGCTCATCTCATGCTCGCCCAGGATTACCGGTTGGCTGCCTTTAGCTGGAGCGTCGGAGAGCCCACCCCTGCCGTTTGGTCCAGTCCCAAGATGATCAACTTCCTCACCCTGGCCGCCGCAAACCCTGACAACATAGC
>JAUXGL010000022.1 GCA_030622135.1 Deltaproteobacteria bacterium | reverse complement strand
CCCCAATCTCCCATTGGTGCCCCTACATTTCAACATAACATATTGACTTCACCCAGAAAACGGGTACTGCAAAAAGCGCTGCCCAGGGTAACTCAATATACGCGGTGCCACTATACTAGTCCTAAAACAAGCGCAGTTTTATAACAAAAATGACCCCATGACAATTCGGGGTCAGTAGTATATCGACTTCCCATGTGTCCCGGTGTCGGCTTCAACCAAATTGGCTGAGCGAAACCACGAGCCGTCGTGTGTAACTCATTGATTTAAAACGAGTACGTGTTGCCCCGGCAAGGGCTCAGATTTATGTTGACAGCCGAAACAACCGGTTTTATACATTCGGCAGTTTGTTCCGGCGGGTGCGCCGGAGGTTAGGTAACCAATCACCTGGAGGAAAAAACGACATGGCCATGAAAATCATATTGGATGAGTGTCTCAAGTGCGGCGCCTGCGTGATGGTCTGTCCCCGCGAGTGCATCTCCGAGGAGACCGACGACGGTGGCGACGTAGTCTACATCGTCGACGAGAGCAAGTGCACCGAGTGCGAGGACGAGGGCGGTCCCCAGTGCCGCGAGGAGTGTCCGGTTCCCGAGTGCATCGTGAAGGCCGAGTGACCGTTACTGTATTATTTTAGTCTTACAACGGTGATCCCATCGCCGCCCTCTTCGGGCGTGCCCGTGCGGAAATGTTGGGGGTAGGGGGATTTCTTCAGGTAATCGCGCACCGCGGCTTTCAGAGCCCCGGTGCCGTGACCGTGAATCAAAAAAGCGGCCGCCTCGCTTGAGCCGAACACCTGGTCCAAAAACTTGTCCACCTCGTCGAGCGCCTCGTCCACGCGTAATCCCCTGAGGTCCAGGGTGTTGGCCGAGGTGCGCACCTCGGCGGGTTCCCTCAACACTTCGAGGGCGGCAGACCGCGCCGTGGGCACGGCGGCGGATGGCGTGCGGTAGGGCCCCTTTTTCCGCCGGCGCTTCTTCGCGCCTCCGGGCGCGTCAAGCCGGCGAACCTGCTCCACCGCCACCCGCGTTCGCAAGGCGCCCAGGTTCACGCTGACCATCCCCGAGTGCCGATCCACCGACGTGATCTCTCCCTCCTGGCCCAGGATGGTCACCAGGACGCGATCTCCCTCCCGCAAATCCTGGGGCTTGACCGCTTTTCCGCGCTGCTCGTCTACGTTTTGCGGGTGGGTTTTCTTCTGTTCTTCCAGCCGGCATTGCAGTCCCTTCAGGCGTTGGCTGGCTTCCACGGCCGCCTTCATCGAGGGATTCCCTTTGAGGTTCTCGATGATCCCAGCCACCTCCTGGCGCATTTTCTTGATCTCTTCGAAAACGGCGCTGCGTTCCAGGTCCAGCAGCTCTTTCTTGCTGTCGCTCAGCTCCGCGAAGGCTCGGGCATGTTTTTGAGCCTGAGTTTCCATCTCCCGGGAGCGCCGCTCGAACTGTGCGCGCAGTTCGACCATGTGCTGCCGTTCTTCCTCCAGGCTTTCCAGCAGGCTGTCGATCTGACGCTCGCTGCCGTCCAGGTACCGTTTGGCCCGGGCGATGACCTTCCGGTCGATTCCTAGATTGCGCGCGATGTCCAGGGTAAGACTCCGGCCCGGTACGTCGGGGTGGAGAATATAGGTGGGCTTGAGGGTTTCCAGATCGAATCCCACGCTGGTATTGGCGAATTGTTCGTCCTGGTAGGCCAGGTGTTTGAGCTCCTCCAGGTGGGTGGTGACCATGGTGGTTACGCCGTTCTCCGCCAAGCTTTCGAGGATGGATCGGGCTAGGGCGGCTCCGTGGCCGGGATCGGTGTCGGCGGTCAACTCGTCGAGCAGCACCAGCGTGGACCGGCGCGCGTGCCGGAGGATTTTACCGATCCGTTCGACGTGGGCCGAGAACGTGGAAAGCCCGCGGTTGATGTCCTGGGCGTCTCCGATGACGGCGTGCAGGTTTGAAAACAGCCCGATTCTCGATCCCTCCTGGGCGGGCACGAAAAGCCCCGCGTGGGCCATGATGGCGATCAGCCCCACCGTTTTTAGGGCCACTGTTTTCCCGCCGGCGTTGGGTCCGGTGACCACCAGGCAATGCTGTCGGTCGGCCAGCCGGATGTCGTTGGGCACTACCTCCTCGGATTTCAGGCACATCAGGGGATGCCGGGCCTGGAGCAGGTGGAAGCCGTCGCCACCCACCTCGATCAGTCGGGCCCGCAGCTTCCTTCCCAGCCGCACGGAGGCCAGCACGAAGTCGAACTTCGCCAATGCGGTCAGGTTGTCCTCCAGCCGGTCGGCTTGCTCTGCGATCTCCTGGGTGTATTCAGAAAGGATCCGCCGCTCCTCCTTGGCCGCGGCCGCCTGGGCGATCTTCAGCCGGTTCCCGTTCTCCACCAGGTCCGCCGGTTCGATGAAGAGGGTGGCTCCGCTCTGGGGTGTGTCGTGGACGATCCCCGGCAGCGGATCGTGGGCGTCGGCGCGCACGGGCAGAACATATCGGTTGCCCCGCTGGGTGATGTAGGGTTCGTGCAGGCAGGCGGCCACCTTGGAGGAGCGCATCATGCGCTCCAGCCGGGTGCGGATCTTGTCGGCCAGGGCGCGGGCCTCCCGCCGCAGGGGCCCCAGGTCGGGGCTGGCGGTGTCCCGCAGTTCCCCGGTTTCATCGAAGGCGTCGACGAAGTCCCGACCGGCGGACGAGAGGTCATGGGTGTCGCGGGCCAGATCGGTCAATGCACCGCCACCGTTTGGTGTGCCCTTTGGTGCGGTTCGGTGGTCCTGGTTGAGGAGGAAATGGCGAACCCGGGAAGACACCAACATGGCCCGGCCGATGCTTTGCACCTCCTCGGGAGTCAGCACCCCCTGTTTTTTTGCTCGGGCGAGCTCGTCGGCCACCTTGTCGATGGATTCGATGGGCGGGGAGATCCCCTGGTCGAGCAGTAAGGCGAGTTGCCGGCAGCGCTCCTGGGCCCGATGGATTTCTTCCAGTTGCGTGGACGGGTTAACGCTTCGGCAGAACGCCCGCCCCTGAGGCGTGACGGCTTGCCGGGAAAGCAGTTCTAGAACCTCGTGCCATCCTAATAGTATTGCTGTGGTTTCGTCGAGGAACATCCCCGGAAAAGGAACTACTGGCAAGCGTCTCCCACACTGTTGCCGTCGCTGTCTTGCTGACCACCCAACAGAATCTCGTGGACTTCGACATCTCCATTATTGTCGGCGTCGCATCTTCCGGTGAGGGGGCAATGCGCTTTTAGGAATTCGATACATTCTATCTGATCGATCGGCCCCAATTGCTGCAGGTCGTCGATGGTGATGTCTTTGTCATGATCCGGATCGCATTTTTTCATGTAGGCTTGCGGATACGGACACCCCTCGAGGCAGTAGCCATTGGGGTTGCTCGGGCAGTTGTCACAGTCATCGCCGACTCCGTCACCGTCGATGTCCTCCTGGTCGGGATTGTCGATGGTCGGGCAGGTGTCGCAGGCATTACCGATGGTGTCCAAGTCGCCATCGAACTGATCGCCTACCAGGAGCTCGTCGAGGGCGACCCGCCCGTTGAGATCAACGTCGCACTTAGAGACAGACAAGCACTCGTTCAGCAGATCCATGCATTGTAGGAATGTCTGGGGATCGTCGCTCTTCAGGGCGATGAGGTCATTGGCGAATATGTAGCCGTCCTCGGTTACGTCGCAGGGTTCCAGGTTGCCCACCGGCTCGCAGGCTCCGAGGCAATCCAGGCCATTGGCGTGGTCTGGGCAATTGTCGCCCGCGGTGGATACCGCGTCCATGTCGCGGTCGCAGGCGTCTCCGAGGAGCGGGTCGGCGAGTGCCAGGGAACGCTCGTAGTCGGTGTCTTTCTGGTTGCCGTAGGCCAGCTCCTTGCCGGTGACGACGCCGTCGCGGTCGGCGTCGCAGTAGCTCAGGAAGGGCTGCGCGCCACCGATTTTCTGGGCGCAGTGGAACCCGTTGGGGGTGTCCGGGCAGTTGTCGCAGCTGTCGGATACGCCGTCATCGTCCTGGTCTTCCGGATAGCCATCGTCCCAGTCGATGAAGATTCCACCGCCGTCGTACAGGGACAGGGGCGCGGTGAACCACTCGTTCCAGGCGGTTTCGCCCGGGGGGCCGTTCAGACACTGGGCGTCTTCCGCCAGGTACTGCGTCATCCGCTGGGCGCCGCCGTCGTACTGATCGGGAATTTGATCGAAATCGGCGTCGTAGAACTTGCAGCCGAAGGATTCGATCAAGGCGTCGCAGACGTCGGTCTGCTGCATGGTGTGATGCTTGAGCTGGGGCTTTTCCGGCTGGGCGCAGATGCGGATGATCGCCGCGTCGTCGCAGTCGGAGCCGCCGCAGTCGGCCCGGTGGTAGCCGTCGCCGTCGCTGTCCGGACAGTCGCAGGGTGCCAGGTCGGAGCCGCTGCAGTCGTCGTCGATCCCGTTTCCACAGATTTCGTCCGCCCCGGGATGGATGCCGGGATGGACGTCGTTGCAGTCGTCACCGCCGCAGTAAGCGGCGTAATGTCCGTCCCCGTCCTCGTCGGCGCATCCCTCAAGAAGATCGGACCCGTTGCAGTCCTGGTCGATACCGTCGCTGAGAACCTCCCGGGCGCCGGGATAGGCTTTGTGGTCCGTGTCGTCGCAGTCGTTGCCCCCGCAGTTCGCGTCCAGGAAGTCGTCTGCGTCCACGTCCGGGCACGGATCCAGCAGGTCTTTCCCGTTGCAGTCCTGGTCGATGCCGTCGCCGCGGATCTCCATGGCATCGGGGTGGACGGTTTCGTCGGTGTCGTCGCAGTCATCCCCGCCGCAGGCGGCGTCCTTGTGGAAATCCCCGTCCAGGTCGGGGCAGCAAACCAGGTCCAGGCCGTTGCAGTTCTGATCGATGCCGTCGCCGCAGATCTCCCGGGCGCGCGGATAAATCTTGTCGTTGGCGTCGTCGCAGTCGTTCCCGCCGCAGGTTTTGTCGATGAACCCGTCCTCGTCGCCGTCCGAACAGGCGCAGGTCAGATCTTTGCCGTTGCAGTCCTGGTCGACTCCGTCTCCGCAGATTTCGTTCGCCTGGGGGTGTACGTTTTTGTCCGTGTCGTTGCAGTCGTCCCCGCCGCAGGCGATGTCGAAGTGCTCGTCCTGGTCTTCGTCTTTGCAATCCTTGGCGAGGTCGGTGCCGTCACAGTTCTCATCCACTCCGTCCCCGGCGATTTCCTGGGCGTCGGGCCGGATCATACCGCCGGTGACGTAACAGTCCTTGGGATTGCCCTGATCGCCGGGGAAATCCGGGTGGCATTCGCACAGGTCGCGGGTGCGGTAGTAGTTGGCTAGGCAGTAAACCACGCCGGGGTAGATGGGGTTCTGGTTGCCGTCCACTACCCACACGTTTTCTCCGAAGCAGCCGCACAGCTTGATCTCGGTCGCGTCGCACGAGTTGCAGTCGAAGTAGGGCCAGTTGGTGGACAGGGCCCTGACGGCATAATCGCAGATCTGGTCGTAATTGCCGCTGCCTGCATGGGTGCCGCAGGGTTGAGCGCCCGCTCTCAAGGGATCGGTGTCCTCGACGAACTGCATGACGCGAGATTTCAAGGCGTCCAACTCGTCCTTGCAGGGGTTCTTGCAACCCGGGAGTGTGACGGCGGCAGCGAGTAAAATCACCAACGCGGCTGATGCATATGGCTTCAAGGCGAACTCCAATTTTTGTGCCCCATGCGGGGAGTTTGTACAAAGAAAACCGTACCGTGGGTAGCATTCGCGAGTTTTAATGTCAACAACAATTTCCCGCTGCGATGGCGGGTCGTCCTTGTGGAATGGGGGTCTTTCTGGTACATGGAGAAGAATCATGATTGGCAAGTGGTTTATCATATTGCCTCTGTTTGTCCTGACGCTTGCGGTTCTGACCGGCGCTGCTTCTTTGCCGGTGGAAGGAGTGGAGGTGGATCGGGGGGATCCGACCGGGGCGCTGGCCTGGTTCAAGCAGGGCGTGGAGTTCTCCCGGAAAGGCGAGTTCACGGCGGCCCTGACCCGCTTCCGGAAGGCCAGCTCGCTGGCCCCCAACTGGGCCCTTCCCTATCTGGAAATCGCCGTGGCTCACATGAAGACGGACAACAACCGGGAAGAGATCGGCAAAAACTTAAAAAAGGTGGTGAAGCTTGGCAAGAGTATTCCCCGGGGGCACTACCTGTGGGGCATCTTCCTTCAGGATGGTGGGCGCAGGAACGAGGCCATCGGAGCATTCACCCGATCTTTGCAACTGAGACCCAGCCTGGTGGACGCCAGATTTCGCCTGGCCACCATGTATGTGGAGGCGGGGAGGCAGACCGAGGGGATCCACCAGTACCAGTTGGTCATAAAGCAACGCCTCAACCACCTGGGCGCTCACCGGAACCTGGCCGTGCTCTATGAACAATCGGGGCAGCTGGAGGAGGCCGAGGAACACTTGAAAGCCATTGCCAAGGTACATCCCTACAACGCGTATCACCTCTCTACCCTGGGGCGTTTCTACAAGCGGGTGGGATGGAAGAGCAAGGCCAAGGCCGCCTTCCGGCGGGCGGAGCGCCTGGATCCCTCCAAAGACCGCCGCCGGCTCCGCCCGCTGCTGAAATCCCGCGACAAGAAACTGCGGCAATACGAGTTTTAGATTTTCTCGAAGCGGATCTTCTCGTCTTCGACCTTGATTCGGATGCAGTCGTTGGGTTGGAAGTGCCCCTGCAGGATGGCTTCGGCCAGGGGTTCTTCCACCATCCGGCGCACCGCTCCGCGCAGGGGGCGGGCGCCCAGCTTGGGATCCAGGCAGCCCCGTTGGACCAGGTGGCGCGTCACCTCCGGGTCTGGCTGCAGGGTCATGTTTCGCTCGGCCTGGAGACGATCGGAAGACTCCTTGATCATCAAGGCGGCGATGGCGGCCAGATCGTCGTCGCCCAGCAGGTGGAAGAAGAGGTGCTCATCCATCCGGCCCCATAGCTCGGGAGGGAAGTGCTGGCGGGCCGCGGTTACGACCTCCTGCGCGGTCTGGTCGTCCTGGGCGTTCGCCGGGCCTCCCGAACCGAAGCCGATCCTGGCCGGGCCCGGCTTGGAGAGCTTGTCGGTGCCCAGGTTGGATGTGAGTATGACGATTACATTGGTGAAGTCCACCGCGCGCCCGCGGCCGTCGGTCAGGCGGCCCTCTTCGAGGATCTGCAGCAGCAGCAGCTGGACTTCCGGGTGGGCCTTTTCAACCTCATCGAACAGGACGATGGCGTAGGGCCGCCGACGCACTGCCTCGGTTAGCTGGCCTCCCTCATGGTGGCCCACGTAGCCGGGCGGCGATCCGATCAGTCGGGAAACCGAGTGGGACTCGATGTACTCGCTCATGTCCAGCTTCACCAGGGCATCTTTGTTGGAAAACATGAACCGGGACAGGGCGCGGGCGCATTCGGTCTTGCCCACTCCGGTGGGGCCCAAAAAGAGGAAAGAGCCGATGGGCCGGCGGTGGCTGAAGCCGGCGTAGTTGCGGCGGATGACCTTGGAGATGGCCCGGATGACCTGGGTGTGGCCGATTAGCCGCAGCCCGATGATCTGCTCCATGTTCAAGAGCCGCTCGGCGTCGGTCATCAGCAGGCGCTCGACCGGGATCTTGGCCGCCGAGCTAACCACCCGGGCGATGGCCTCGCGGTCCACCCGGACCTTGCCCGAGCGGCGAGCGCGGGATCCGGCCAGGTCCAGTAGCGAGATGGCCTTGTCCGGCAGGCAACGGTCGGTGATGTAACGCGAGGAGAGATACACCGCGGCTTCCAGGGCGGCCTGGTCGTAAGAGACCCCGTGATGGCTGGCGTACTCGTCGGCGATTCCCTTGAGGATGGTCAGGGTTTCTTCGGTGGACGCCTCGGAGACTTGGATGGGTTGGAAGCGCCGCGCCAGCGCGGTGTCTTGCTCGATAAAGCGGCGGTATTCGTCGTGAGTGGTGGCGCCGATGCAGGGGAACTCCCCGCGGGCCAGCGCGGCCTTGAGCTCGTTGGCGGCGTCCTGGGCGCCCTCGCCGGTGGATCCGGCGCCGATGAGCGTGTGCATCTCGTCGAAGAAGATCACCACCGAGCCCGCGGCGTTTTTTACCTCGTCGCGGATCTGCCGGAGCTTTTCCGAGAACGCTCCGCGGAGTTGGGTGCCGGCCAGCAGGGAGGCCACGTCCAACTCGATGATGCGGCGGTTCTTCAGGGCGCTGGCGTCGGGGGTGTCCGAGACGATGCGTAGCGCCAGGCCTTCGACGATGGCGGTCTTGCCCGTGCCCGGCTCTCCCACCAGCAACGGGTTGTTGGAGCGTCGTTTCAAGAGCGTGTCGATGACCTCGGAGACCTCCTTGTCGCGGCCCACCAATGGATCCACCCGGTCGAGCGCGGCCAGCGCGGTGATGTTCCGCCCCAGCTTGGATAGGAGCGGGAAGCGGGTGGGCTCCAGGTCCCAGGGGGTCTGCGGAGCGGCGGGTGCCGCCGGGGCCGGGTAGTTTTCTTCCTCCGCTTCGTACTCTTCCGCCTCGATGGGTTTCTGGATGTGTTCTTCTTCGCGCACGGGTGGAAACGAGGGGATCTCGACCGCCTGGACCCGCGTGGACTGAGGTTCTTCCTGTGCCCGTTTTTTTTTCACCGTCAGTCGGCGGGGCATGCGGCCGGTGACGTAGGACAGCGCTGTGTTTCGGAGCTTGGGGACGTTCAGGTTGGTGCGGCGCAGCAGATCGTGGG
Source organism: Deltaproteobacteria bacterium (assembly GCA_030622135.1). Classification (GTDB taxonomy): domain Bacteria; phylum Myxococcota; class B64-G9; order B64-G9; family B64-G9; genus JAUXGL01. The sequence goes on along the minus strand of JAUXGL010000022.1, from coordinate 26,460 downwards.
CCAGGGTGCTGCGCATGCCGCACAGGGCGATGAGCAAATGCAGGCAGTCGGTGTTCACGGCCCCGCAGCCCACGGCGATCTCCCGCGCCTTTTCCTGGACCCTTTTGACCGTGCCCGGCGGTTCCCCCTCGACGGTGTGGATCAGGGCCAGGATGGCGTCCTCGTCGATGCCCTTCTCCTTTAGGAGAATCTCGGCGCGGTTGTGGACGGTGAAGAGGGCCAGGAGTAGGTGGGCCGACGTCAGACGTTGGCTCACCTGAGCGGAGATATCCTTGGCTTCGGCGACGACCTGCCTCAACTCGGTGCTGGAGTGCATTGTCATGTCTGTGTGAAGTGCCTAGCAGATCACCTCTGGATTATCAAGAGAATTGGGGTATGATGGCCGGCCATGTTCGCGCGTTTTGCTGTCGCCGGGATCCTGATCTTGCTGTTTTCATGGTTTGCCCGTGCCCAGGAGGAAGTGATCGTCACCGCCACCCGCCTGGGCTCCACCGCGGGCGTCTGGAAGGACCGCGTCCGGGTTATCTCAAGAGACGAGATCGACTCATGGTCCGGCGCTACCCTGGCCGACCTGCTGTCTCGTGCCTCGGTCCTGGACGTCCGCCGCCGCGGTCCCGCCCAGGCCGACCTGTCGCTGCGCGGCTCCGGCTTCGAACAGGTCCTGGTGCTGCTAGACGGCGTCCCGGTCAACGACCCCCAGACCGGACACCACAACCTGGATCTACCCATCACCATCGACGACATTGCTCGCATCGAGATCCTTCCCGGCGTAGCCTCCTCCATCCATGGCCCCGGCGCCTTCGCCGGCGTGGTCAACATCGTCACCAAGACCGGCATTTCCGAGGAGACGGTCTTCCGCGCTTCTGTGGGCAGCTTCTCGACTCATGCTTCCTCGGTCTCACTGGCTGCCAATAACCTGCAACCCAACCGCACCCTGGCCTACTCCGCCCGCGCATCCGCCGGCCTCGAACGTACCACCGGCCATCGGAAAGGCACCGAGGCTACCTCCCTGGTCCTTTCCCACGGAGCAATGATTTTCCACCCCGGCGGCGTAACCCGCTTTCGCCTGGGCTACCAGGACCGCGATTTTGGCGCCGAAGACTTCTACGGTCCCTGGCCCTCGAAAGAATCCACCGGCACGCTTTTGATGTTCCTGTCCTCCCGACTGGGCCATTCCGATCGCCTGGAGGTTCTCCCCAGGCTCTCTTTCCGCCGCCACACCGACGATTTCCTCCTCGACCGCAATAACCCAGCCGGCTACCGCTCGGATCACGAAACCAACACAATGGGCGCCGAGCTGGCCTTCCGCCTCGACCGAACCGCGATAGGCTCGGTGGTTTTTGGCCTCGAGCACAGCGAGCAGGAAGTAGAAAGCTCCACACTGGGCAACCACGACCGCCGCCGCTTCGGCGTTTTCTTCGAACACGGAATTAAACTTTCCCGCTATTTCCATCTCAACTGGGCCGTCCGCGCCGACTGGGGCGTCGGCGCCGAAAACCGTACTTTCGCCTTCGTATCCCCCTCCTTGAGCCTGCGCGCCCACCCCGCCAAAGGCTGGAAAATACTCCTCTCCGCCGCCCGCGGCTTCCGTCTCCCGTCGTTCACCGAGCTCTACTACCAAAGCCCCGCCAACCAGGGCGAGCCCGCACTGTCCCCCGAAGCGAGCTCCGCCGCCGATCTCACGGTGGTCTTCGCAGCCGCGCAGGGCATTACCCTGACCGCATCCGGCTTCGTAAAATCCGACACCAGCTTGGTCGACTGGATCAAGGTAACCGAAACCGCCCCCTGGAAAGCCACCAACGTAGGCTCGATAACCTCCGGCGGCGCCGAGCTCCGCATCCAGGTCCGCCCCAGCCACGATACCCGCCTGGAGCTCGGCTATACCCGCCTGGAATTGAGCAAGAACAAGCCGGCCACCTTCTCCAAGTATGTCTTTCGCCAGGCCATCGACGACGTTCTCCTGCGCGTCTCCGGCCCGCTGCTCTTCGGCATCGAAGGAACTCTGTCCGCTCGCTTCCGCCGCCGCCCCGAAACCGACGGTGCGATATTGATAGATGCCCGCCTCCGCCGCCGCTTCGGCCCGTTGCATGTCTTTTTGGAGGCTGCAAACATCCTCGACGCCCACGAAGAAGAAATCCCCGGCGCCCCTTTGCCGGGATTCTCCGTAATGGCAGGAATGTCGCTAATCTAGCTCAGGCCGCGTTTGTCCAGATCTTCTTCGGTCAGGCCCAGTAGGTGGCCGACTTCGTGGAGGACGGTTATGCGGATCTGTTCGACCAGTTCTTCGCGGGTTTGGCATTGGCGTTGGAGGTTGTTCTGGTAGAGGAGGATTTCTCCGGGGAGCTCGGTCCAGGGGTCGAAGACGGTTTTTTCTTTCAGTGAGGGGCCGCGGTAGAGGCCCAGGAGGTGGGGGCTCAGGGGAGGCTTTACGGCGATCAGATCGTCTTCCTGTGGGAAGGGCTCTACCGAGACCGGGGTGTTTTTCATGGTTTTCTGGACGGGGTCGGGTAGCTCGGCCAGGGCTTTTTGGATGCAGGCGTCGAACTCCTCGGCGGGGATCTTGTACGGGAGCGGATAGGCGTCGGGAAGCAGCTCGTGGGCGCTTTGGAAGTGAAAGTCGGCGCGGGGATCGTTTTTACGCTCCAGGATTAATGCCAGGGTCTGGTGGGTTTCGGGCATTCGGGGATCCTGGTCCAGGGCTTCTAGAAGCACGGCTTCGGCTTCGTCCAGGCGGATGCATTCGAAGAGGGCCATGCCCAGGCCGGAGAGGATGTCGGGGTTGTGGGGCAGCAGGTTGTCGGCCTTTTGGTAGGTTTTCACGGCTTCTTCGGAGAGGAAGAGATCCAGCAAGGCCTCGGCCTTTAGAAAATAGGCGTCGGGGCAATCGGGGTCTTTCGAAACGGCTTGTTGGGCCAAATCCAGGGCTTGTTCGAGATCGCCTGCTTCGAGGGCCTGGCCGCTTTCGTCCAAGAGGGTTTCGAGGCTGGGCATTCTCAGGAGCAGCTTCCGCAGCCGTCGTTGAGCTGGTAGCACTCGGGGTGGTGAGGGGCGCCACATATCGGGCAGCTGTGCATGGAGCCCTCGATCGTGTCCTTGCATACCGTGCAGAAGATTTCGGTCTGCTCCTCGTCTTCTTCGGGGGGCGCGGGGGCCTCGGCGGGGGCTCCGGTGATGGCTAAGAGGTAGCCGTCGAAGACCTGCTGGCCCATGGTGGCCAGGCTCATCAGCAGATCGGGGGCGTGCAGCCAGGAGAGCTTCTGGATTCTCAAGGCGGTTGACTCGGTGGAGATGTCGATGTGGTTGTTCATGGTCAAGGCGCACAGCTCGAAGATGGTCTGGCGCACGTCCGGAGACAGGAAATTCTTCACCCGAGCTTCGTCGTGGCCCTTGATCATGAACTTGTCGTCGAAGCTCGGGTCGCCGAGTTGGATGTCCTGGCCGCCGAGAAACTTGCCGATCTTGGAGAAGAGGCGCTCGGGGTAGATGTGGACGTTGAGTGGGGGAGTTTTCTGGAAATGGAAGAATAGGCGTGTGTACAGGGTGGGGTGCTTGCCGCCGGTGGAGTAGTACTCGATACTGGCGGCGTAGCTCTTGTACTCGAATGTGATCTTGGGTTGTTGCCAGAAGCTGCCCGCCGTCAGGGTTCCGCTCAGGTGCTGGGCCACGATGGCCAGGGACTCCTCCCGCCGGCGGCGCCGGCGCGCCTGGTGCCGTACGGCCACCACTATGATGATTACGGCGATGGCAATGAAGAAGATGACCAGAACGCCGAACTGTGTTCCGCCGCGCATGTTGGGACTATTGTTGTTTCTCCGAATCAGAAAGTCAACCAGACCCCCGTGGAAATGGTATGTTCGGGTCACGGGAGGAGAGAGATGCGAAGAACATCACTATTGGTTGTTGCGTTCTTGATGCTGTTTGCGGGAAATGTACGCGCGGAGTCGCCGGTGTCGGTCCTGCAGACCATGAACAAGATGATGGACCGGTTGTCGACCGGGGACGTGGTGGGGGCCCGGCGGCACGCGCTGAGTTACGAGGAGTTCGCCTCGATCTCCAGGCGTAAGATAGAAAAAAAGGACTATCAGGGAAACCTGGAGGGGTTTTTGAAGATGATCTCCAGGGAGCTCAAGGCCGGGACGAAGCTTGAGAGGATCGGGCATATCGATGCGTTGATCCTGCCGGCCGGGGAGAAGACCCGGCGCGAGATAGTCATGGCGGTTGTTCATGCCGTCTTCCGACTGAAGGGCAAGCAAAGAGAGAGTGATCCCATCACCTTCCTGTTTATCTCCCACGGGGGGAAGTGGAAGTTCTTTTTGCGCAAGTAGGCGCTGCCTGGTAACCTTTGGGGTGAGGAAACCATGGGCTTGCTCGATAAAAAGTTCATCGTGCTGGGAGTGACCGGGGGCATCGCCGCCTATCGGACCTGCGAGCTGGCCCGGATGCTGGTGAAGGACGGGGCTGGGGTGCAGGCGGTGTTGACCGGGGCGGCCGCGGAGATGGTGGGGCCGGTGACCTTTCAGGCCCTGACCGGGCGTCCGGCCGAGGTCGGGCGGGGCGGGAACCTGGCGGCGTCGGGGATGGCGCACATCGATCTTTCGCAGCGGGCCGATCTGATCGTCATCGCTCCGGCCACGGCCAACACGCTGGCCAAGATCTCCTGGGGAATGGCGGACAACTTGCTGACCACCGCGGTGTTGTCGTCCACCTGCCCGGTGATCCTGGCCCCGGCCATGAACACGCGCATGTGGAACAACCCGCTGACCCGGGAGAACCTGGAGCGGTTGCAACGGCTGGAGAGGATGATCCTGGTGGGGCCGGCCGTGGGATCGCTGGCCTGCGGCGAGGAGGGGGCGGGCCGCATGGAGGAACCCGGGGCGATCTTCGAGGCGGTCCGGACGGTGCTTTCTGTAAAGGATCTGAAGGGCCGGCACGTGCTGGTCAGCGCCGGGCCCACCCGCGAGCCCCTGGATCCGGTGCGCTATCTCTCCAACCGCTCCAGCGGCAAGATGGGCTACGCGCTGGTCGCGGCCGCCGTCCGGCGCGGGGCCAAGGTGACCCTGGTCTCCGGGCCAACCGGTCTCGAAGCTCCCTGGGGCGCGCGGGTGGTGCCGGTAGAGACGGCGGCTGGGATGGCCCGGGCGGTATTGAAACACCTTGCCAAGTGCGACGTGTTGCTCATGGCGGCGGCGGTGGCCGATTTCGAGCTGCGGAAGATCGCCCGGAAGAAGATCAAGAAGAGTCAGGCCGGTCTTTCCATATCGTTGAAGCCCACACCCGACATCCTCTTGCGGGTGGGCCAGCAGAAACCCAAGTGCCTGCTGGTCGGCTTTGCCGCCGAAACCGGCAACCCGGTACCCGAAGCCCAGAGGAAGCTGAAAGCCAAGAAGCTCGACCTGGTAGTGGCCAACGACGTATCGTTGCCCGACGCCGGATTCGATGTGGACACCAACCGGGTGCACCTGGTGGACGGGAAGGACAATCGGGAGCTTCCCCTGCTTTCGAAAGAAGAAGTAGCCGAGCGGATCCTCGACCGCGTCGTGCGCATGCTTGCTCGCAAGCGCGGGTAGGCCCTTTTTTAAGGATGCCCCGCGGCTTGCCGCGGGGAGCTTCACTTTTTCCTGCGGTGGATCCGCGCTGTGCTGTTTTGGGTGCGGAGTTTCTTGATTCTGGAAGTCTTTTTCTTCGGGGACGGAGCGGGAGCGGCCATCTCCGCCATGGATGGCAGGGTTAGCTTGCTCTCGATGGCGTCGCGGAACAGGGGCCGGTAGCGGTCGCCGATGTCCTGGGGATCGAGGAGTCGGCCTTGCCGGTTCAGCCGGCGGAGCCTTTTTCGTATGTCGCGGGCGATGAGGATGTTGCGGTGGCCGGTGGGATCGGCGGCCAGGCAGTGGGCCTTCTGGCGGCGGGAGAGAATATCCACGACCTTCTCCACCGAGAGCCGGTGCATTTCTTCGACCTCCTCCTCGGTCAGCAGCAGCTTGGAGCGGCGGGCGTGGGCGTCGACCATCCGCTTCCACCGGATCAAGCGGTTGAAAAGCACCATGCCGTTGAATAGTTGTTTGTTGATCCGGAAAGGAAACAGGGGGGCGGTCAGGATCCTGCGCAGGTGCCGATCATGGGCCTTGAAGGGGTGGGCGGAAAGCGTCTTGATTACTTTCCAGGTTTGCCGTTTCACCCGGGTGTCGAAGCGCACCTCCCAGTACGCGTGGGGAGCCAGGCGGCGCGTGTAGTGTTGCACGATCTTGTAGGGGATGAAGTAGTTGTGGGCCACCACGTCCGCCGCCAGGTGTGACAGGTAGCCCCAGGCGAAGGCCTGGATGTTTTCCTCCTCGGCCAGATCCAGAACCGAGAAACCCACCTGCCAGTTGTGGCAGTGCAGGTGGTAAGGGGAGAGGTTCTTGCCCACGGTGATGTCGGCGGCGATGCTTCCGTAGAGGAAGTCGTCGGGGAATTTTTTCAAAAGCACCGCTATCGCCGGCGCCAGCAGGGCCAGATCCGACAAAACCATCAGGCTGAAGTCCAGGTGGGCCGCCGGGCCCCAGGCCTTGGCGGGGGCGGGCAGGAGCACAAACAGCCCGGCGAGCAGAAGCCATTTCAGAAGTCGCATTGCGCTTGTCTCCACTCTGCTAAGATGCTATATCAGGCGGTGTTCGGGGGTCAATCGTGAGCGATGTTCGCGAAGACGTTTTGCTTTTGGTTAGGGATCTGCAAACCGAATTGAGGGTCCTGCGGGGGTTGGGAGTGCGCGTGGTTAAGCGCCAGGCGCAGCCGGAGTCGCAACCCGGAGAACCTTCCGTGAAAAAGCCGGAGAACGCCGCCCCGAAGATCGGCGGAAGAAAGACGACCTATCAGTTCGGGGACGGTCGCCAGGCGAGGTGGGAGATGGTCATGCAGGAGCGCGAGGCGAAGCCTACAAAGGCCCCCAAGGGTCGGCAGGCGCAGCTGTTCGGTCAGGGAGCCCGGGCCGAAGAATCACTGGCTCAGGCTCCCTCGAAGCCGGTCTGGCAGCCCAACCCGCTCTCCGCGGAGGAGGTGCAGGCCAAGCTGGACGAGCTGCGGCAGGAGATCGGCGACTGCACCCGCTGCCGGCTGCACACCGGGCGCAACAACCTGGTCTTCGGGGCGGGCAGCCCCAAGGCCACGCTGCTGTTTGCCGGGGAAGGTCCGGGGCGGGATGAAGACCGCACCGGCAAGCCGTTCGTCGGCCGGGCGGGCCATCTACTCGATAAGATCATCGAGGCCATGGGCTTGAAACGGGAGGATACTTACATCTGCAACGTGATCAAGTGCCGCCCGCCCGAGAACCGCACTCCCCAGGACGACGAGATGCGCACCTGCGGGATCTTCCTGGCGCGGCAGATCGAGATCATCCGTCCCCGCCACATCGTCTGCCTGGGCAGCACCGCGGCCAAGTACCTGCTGCAAATCAACCAGGCCATGGGCAAGATCCGCGGACGCTTCTTCGAACATTCGTCCGGCGCCAGGATCCTGCCCACCTACCACCCGGCCTACCTGCTGCGCAATGCCAAGGCCAAGAAGTTGGTGTGGGAGGACCTGCAGAAGGTCATGGGGGAAATCAAACAACCGGTGGAGGAAGACCCCAATCCGCCACCGGTGCCCTTGAGATCCGGGTTAACCAGTTGACTGCGCAAGGGAATCACTGGTGCTCGGTGTCATCCTCAAGAAACGAGGACTGCTTCGCTGTAGATACGGTGAGTGAAGGAAACTCTTTGGCCTCTGGTAAGGTGCCCATTTTACTCGGCGTATTGGGATTGCCGTGATAAGGGGGTAGGAGATTATGGGAAGACCAATGATCCGGACCCGATGCACCATTCGTAGATGGTTCCCGCTGGTGTTAATACTGGCTGCTGGTTCCGCCTTGCTGGCCCAGGAGCAAAAGACGGAATACTCCGGCGAGGTGCTGGTGGCCTCCCTTTCCGGCGACATCAACACCGGCAGCGCCGATTACCTTATGGACGCGGTCGAAAAGGCCCAGAAGACCGAGCGTATCCTGATAATCGAGCTGGACACTCCCGGCGGGACGCTGAAAGACACCCAGGAGCTCGTGAAGAAAATGCTCTCCGCCAAGGTGCCCCTGGTGGTCTTCGTCACGCCCAAGGGGGCCCAGGCCGCCTCGGCGGGCACCTTTATAACCATGGCGGCGCACGTGGCGGTCATGGCGCCCGGATCGCGGATCGGAGCCGCCCACCCGGTGATGATGTCGATGATTCCGGGAGGCGGGGGCGACAAGGGCAAGGGCAAGGACAAGGACCAAGACGCCGCCAAGCAGCGCGACTACATGATGGAGAAGGTGACCAACGACACGGTGTCGTTCGTCGTCGCCGTCGCCAAGGAGCGCGGGCGCAACCAGGAGTGGGCGGAGAAGTCCGTGCGCGAGTCGGTGTCCATCACCTCCGACGTGGCGGTCGAGGAGAACGTGGTGGACCTGGAGGCGGAGGATCTGGCCGATTTGCTCGAGAAGATCGACGGGCGCGAGGTGAAGATCAGCGAGAAGACCACGGTCACGCTCAAGACCAAAGGCGCGGCCGTCGTTCGCCAGAAGATGTCCCTCAAGCAGCGTCTGCTCAACTTCTTGGCCAACCCCAACATCCTTATGATCCTGATGGCCCTCGGTGCCCTGGGGGTCATGATCGAGTTTTACCATCCCGGGGGCATCTTTCCCGGTGTGGTGGGGGCCATTTGCCTGCTGCTGGCCTTTACTTCAATGCAGATCCTGCCGGTCAACTGGGGTGGCTTGTTGTTGCTACTGGTGGGGATCGGTTTGTTTACCGCGGAGGTCTACGTGACGAGCTACGGACTGTTGGGATTGGGTGGAGCCGTCTGTTTCCTGGTGGGTGGGATCATCCTGGTGGATCCGTCTGCGGAGCCGCACTACCTCGATCCCACTCTGTCGGTGGACTTGAGCCTGCTGATCCCGCTGGTGGTGGTCATGGCGGCGATCTGCATCTTGATCGGCTACTTCGTGGTTCGCTCCCAGCGCAGCAAGATCGAGACGGGAGTGGAGGGAATGCAGGGGATGGTGGGGGCGGCTCGATCGGATATCTCCGCGGAGGAGGGCCGGGTGTTTGTCCGCGGGGAGCATTGGAAGGCGGTTTCTACAGAGAGTATTCCGGCCGGCTCGAAAATCGAGGTGGTTCGGGTGGAAGGGCTTTTGTTGCACGTGAAAAAGAAAGGGTAAAGGAGGATTACATGCAATACGCTATAGGAATTCCGGTTGTCGTCGTCGTGCTGTTCGTTCTCATGGGCCTGCGCACGTTGTACGAGTACCAGCGTGGCGTGGTGTTCCGCCTGGGCAGGTACGCGGGCATGAAGAGCCCGGGCCTGCGCTGGATCTGGCCGTTCATCGACCAGCTGATCAAGGTGGATCTGCGCACCATCGCTCGGGACGTGCCCCCGCAGGACATCATCACCAGGGACAACGTCACCGTCCAGGTAAACGCGGTGGTGTTCATGCGGGTGATGAACCCGGACAAGGCCATCCTCGAGGTGGACAACTACCTGTACAACACCAGCCAGTTGTCCCAGACCACCCTGCGCTCGGTGCTCGGCCAGGTGGAGCTCGACGACCTGCTCACCAAGCGCGAGGAGCTCAACGAGAAGATGCAGTCCATCCTGGACGCCGACACCGATCCCTGGGGAGTCAAGGTGACCAAGATGGAGATCAAGCACGTGGACCTGCCCCAGGAAATGCAGCGGGCCATGGCCAAGCAGGCCGAGGCCGAGCGCGAGCGCCGGGCCAAGGTTATCCACGCCGAGGGCGAGTTCCAGGCTTCGAAGAAGCTGGCCGCGGCGGCCGAGATCATCCAGAAGGAGCCCGCCGCCCTGCAGCTACGCTACCTGCAGACCCTGAGCGAGATCTCCACCGAAAACTCCTCCACGGTGATCTTCCCGGTGCCGATCGACTTGCTGAAGGGTTTAATTGTTAAATAACCATATAGTGATTTTCTACACGCTCGAAATGTAAAGGGATTTGTTGGAAATGTCAGGCGGGAAAGTGGGATCTTGACGAGTCGGGATGCTGCGGATTCTGGGCAGATGAGTAGCGGATTGCCACGTGGAGGTGGCCCGGAATCTTCAAATCTACCAGCCACAATGCCCTGATAATTCAGTAAAAAGGAGTCCAGTCGTAAATTCCTATGGGGCGGTTGGACGCCACTCGATCTTCTTCACAGGGGTTGCAATCCTGGGCTGGTGTGGTAGGATTACAGATACGGAAACAGATTCCGAATCTGTAAGGGGCTGCCATGTATATTCCGCGAGCTGCCGAAGCCACCCTCTCCTCTCTCGCTACTGAGTTCCGCGCAATCACTGTCACCGGGCCCCGGCAATCGGGCAAGACGACCCTCGTACAGCACACATTCCCGGACAAGCCGTACGTGACCTTTGAAGACCCGGACACGCGCGAGTTCGCTGCCACCGACCCGCGCCGTTTCATGCGCAAGCACGAGGCCGGCGCCATCTTCGACGAGGCCCAGCGTTGCCCCGAAATCCTGTCCTATCTGCAGGGGGTCATCGATCAATCACCCGAGTTTGGCCGCTTCGTGCTCACTGGATCGCAGCACTTCGGTCTGATGGAGCAGGTGTCGCAAACCCTCGCTGGCCGTGTCGGCATCTTACACCTGCTTCCTCTGTCCCTGCCAGAGCTGGTTGCCAGTGGCATCTGCCCGGACGAGATCGAGGTGCTGCTGCTGCGCGGTGGCTACCCCCCGCTCCATGCCTCGCCGGCCACCCCGGAGCGCTGGTACAACGCCTACATCAACACCTACCTCGAGCGGGACATGCGGCAGTTGCTGGCTGTCACCAACATCGGGACCTTTCAGCGGTTCATGCGCCTATGCGCTGCCAACATAGGCCAGCTGGTCAACCTGACCAGGCTCGGCGCGGATTGCAGCGTCGACCAGAAGACCGCCCGGGCCTGGCTCCAGGTCTTGGAGACCGCGTTCGTTTGCTACCGGTTGCTCCCGCATCACGCGAATTTCCGCAAGCGCCTGGTCAAGGCGCCCAAGCTCTATTTCCACGACACCGGCCTGGTGGCACGGCTGCTTGGGATCGAGACCGCGGAGCAACTGAGCACCCACCGCATGCGCGGCCCCCTGTTCGAGAATTGGGTCCTGACCGAGCTGCTCAAGGGGCGGTTCAATCGTGCGAAGGATGACAACCTGTTCTTCTGGCGCAACAACACCGGGCACGAGATCGACATCATTGAGGACCACGCCGGGAAGCTGCGGCCAATCGAGGTCAAGTCGGGGATGACGATTACCTCCGATTGGCTACGCGGCCTGGAGAAGTGGTGTGCCCTGGCTGGCTCGCGTGCGTCGCGGCCGGTGCTCATTTACGGCGGGCAGGATCGGCAGTCGCGCGAGGTGGCCGAGGTCGTGCCCTGGCGCGACATCAGCGAGGTGCTGTGAGACGCGCGCTTCTCTTCCACTGAGAAGCCCGACCCCCTTGGCCTGCAGTTCCGATAGCAGACTCACGAGCCCATCGGTCACCTCCGTTTGAGTTGCCAGGCTCACACCTGGAAAACGCGGAGGTGATCGGCGAAATGGAACAGGGAATAGCGGTCTCCCAGGTCGCGCCACCCGACGCTCCGCCCAGTTCCAGGTTCGGAGCGGTCTCCTTCCAGCAAAGGGCCGGCTCATCGCTCAATCCGCATCTCCACTACCATGTGGTGGCAACCGAGGGAGTCTTCGCCCTGCAAAACTGAGTTGTCGGTGCTAATCAGCTAACGCAATTAATGCAACTACGTCCCTCAATCCCTCGCGGTCTCGGAGACCGGGTCGTAGTGAATGCCCCCGGAAACGAAAAGGATGACGGGAGATGTACAGCAGCAGATCTTCCAGCCGATCTCTCTGTCCCGCCGGCACCCTTCGGGAGGTGTCCAGGGAGAATCCAACCCCGAGTGCTCCCAGTGGGTCGGGTAGATTCTAGCGGATTCAGCGGATTGAGACAACAAACCTGTCCGTTTCAGTTTGTATTAGATAAACGCTAATTTACTCGTAAATATCCAAAAGTCATGTTACACACGTGACTAATTGGCAGTTCGGTAAACCGCCGCCTCTGGTGGCGCGACTCAAATAGGCTCTGCCGTTCCGGCGAGAGGTGATAGACGATTTCCTTTGATTATGAATTTGGAGGATTTCCATGAGCTTGGTTTTTGAAATCGGGATAATTGTGCTTGGAGTCTTGATTCATGTCTTAGCCATCGTTGGTATCATTTTCTCCTTCAAGAAAAAGCGACAAGAAACCGCTTTGAAGTTTTGCTGGGCTGGATTTGGGACTATTCTGATCGTGGCTCTGACTGCATGGATTGCCTATCGAATTGGCTTGTCTATGGTGCATGACGGAGTTTCTTCGGCGTCAGCGTCAAAAAAATTCGAAGTCCAGCAAGTGGGGATTCATTTGGCAGCCAAGCCGCTTACCTATGCTGTATTCGCAGTAGTTATTCCAATTCTATTGAACGTATTTTTACTTTTTCGTGGGCTTACATTACCAACCAAAGCTGAACAAGCAGCCAGCACAGCCGCATCTTCAATTCTGACAATCCTGTGCATGGGCGTCGGAATCGGCCTTCTGTGCATCTCTTTGTTGTCGTACCTGGATTTTGATTCCTTTCTATTTGCTGTTTTCAGTTGGATGGTGTGACCATGAGAATGATCATTACGGTTGTCGCAGGCATTTTGCTGTTATTACAAGTTGCCTTCATAGTAATCGCTGTTTTCAGGAAGTCGAAAGAATCCACTTTGAAGATAGTTCAGGCAGGTACAGCAACAGCCATTCTGTCGCCAATCATATTTGTCATACTGCTACTGATCGGTATTCATTTGAAAAGAATCGCTCCGTTCGAACCCATCAGCATCTTAGACGCTTTCAAACAATCTGTCCCGGAATGTGGCATACTCTGTCAAATTGGATCGCTTCGATTATTCGCGGGTGTCTCACTAATTGCATTGTCATTCATCGGTATCTTCAGCCTGGCAACCAATTGGTGGAAGAATCGTCACAAGACCAACTTTGGCATTTGCGGAAATATCGTTGGGCTAGGCATCAATTTGGCAGGGGTAATAATCGGATTGGGAGTATATCAGCAGGATCTCAAGGCTGGAACAATTCGACAGTTGTTCGGACGAGAGGAGGTTCCGAGGCAGCTTATTGCAAAACTGAAGGCATTTGATCATTCGTTTGTTCTCGATGCAGCAATCTGGATATGTGTCCTTTTATGTTGTTCTATCATCATTGCTGTTGTTCGTAGCAGGAAGGATCAACTAAGACATAGTCGAAATGCATTGGTTTGCGGCATCTTTGTATGTGCAATGGGTGTTGTAGCGTTCATCATTACTCGTAACCATGTTCAAGATTCAAACACTACGATGAACCAACTCGTGGGTAAAATCGATGAATTTGGCAATTATTCAGTGCCAGATAAAATCGAATCCGCCGTATTTGGCGAGATGTGGGCCATGGACTGGATAGACGGGAATTTCAAGCTCGATCCATCGATAGAACTTCCCGAATCATCTTCAATGCTCGATTACAAATGGGCGATCAATGTAAACATTAGTCAAACCGAACTAAAAGTAGAAGGCAATACGATCGCCAAACTCAACAACGGCATTGTTGAATCCAAATATTTTGATCTGCAGAAACAACGAATCAGGCCACTTCACAGACTGTTGCGAATGTTCAAAGAAATCGAGGCCAAAGAGTCTATAAACCCAACAGGAGATGAAACGGTCATTTGCCTGCAAGCCGATAAGAGTGTCCCTTTTGAGACCTTGGACCAAATTGTGAAATCTACTTCCCAGGCAGGATATCCAAATTTTCGCTTGGTTGTCTTGCGGAAAGATCAGAGGCCACTATCAAGACAAAGAGTGGCCGTGATCAATGTATCTGCTCCTACCTTTTGTCTTGAAGAATCTGAAGATGCTGTTTTCGGTTTTTATCGTAAGTCTATCGATACCAATGACGAACCATCTGATGGTGAAGACACTCCGGGATTGGATCCCCAAAAGCTTCTTGCGAAGAGGATATCACCCTCTGATGGAGTCCCCTTGGATCGATTCGCTAAAGTGAATATTGAAGATGTTCGGTTGGAAAACCCCGAAGATGATGAAACTGAATCTCTCCGTTTTACCCTTTATGTTCAGATTGCCAATAACGGATTTACCTTATCCGCTAATGGAGTTCAACAAGGTGACGAGCTAGAGAGATTGCATTTCGAAATACCCAAGGAAAACCATGATTTCAATTTTCAAGCGTTGGCAAAGAGAATAAAAGAGATCCACGATAAGCATCCAAAAAGCGACACCGTGATCATTAGAGCTGAGAGGGATGTTCCTTTTTCGACTATCGTACAGACTTTGGATGCCACCCGCGAGCGGATTGTCGATAAGAAATTGGCTACAAGGGAGTTCTTATTCACAAATGCCTGTATCACGTCGATTGGCGTTACAACATCCTCTCAGCAGTTTAAGAGCACCGGGTCTTGACAAAACAAAGAAGATCTCCATGTTTCAAAGATTTGAAGTTAACCCGGCTTCGCCGGGGACTTTTTCACGCGACAATGAAGCGTCTCGATTCGGTTCAGCCCAGGGAGGCGCCCGAGACAAAAGTGGCCTCAGCCGGTTGAAGTGCCTGCGCACGGAGTCTTCGAACAGGATCCTTTCGAACCATATAGTGATTTTCTACACGCTCGAAATGTAAAGGGATTTGTTGAAAATGTCAGGCCGGGCCGGCCGGACCATCCGGAGGTGTCCGGAATCCGTACACCGTGTCCGGATCACGGACAGTCGCTTCCCGTCAGGAAAGAGGTGTCGAAGACGGTAGAGAACGTGGAGATAGCGCTATGACCGAAAATGGCGATTGGAGAGCTTCACCGCCTCGGCGATGCCGTTCTCCACCCGCCAGCGCCGGGCATAGTTGCCGACGGCCGGTTCCGACGGCATGTTGGGGTTTAATTGTTAAATAAATAGTTCTCTACCCCATCGGAATATAGTGCGCCGAGATCGGCGCCCGTGGCGCCCGCCGGTCCAACAGGCGCTCCTTGGCTCCGTCGTGTTCGTCGGGCTTGCCTACAGTCACCGTCTCATCCGGCCCCAGGGGTAGGCCCAGCTGGAAGGTGACCACCGGCTCCAGCTTATCGGTCATGCGGATGCGCTTCTTTAGTTGCCGGTGTATTGCCTTCCCGGCGATCTCCAGGGGGCCGCTCTTGATGATGGACACCCGGCCGCGGGCTCGGGAGAGGAAGGTCATGTGCGCGACCAGCCGGCCCACCGCCCGGTAGGCTCCAGCGTCGTTTGGGGGGCCGAGGATCACGCCCAGAAGCGGATGGGTGTTTTGGAAAGTCAAAAAGAACTTGCCGAACGACCGGGCCATCATTCGCGTAAGCTTCATCAGGCGTACCGGGTTCAGCGGCCGATCCCGGTGATCCACCAGGTACTCGCCCTTCCTTTTGAAGTGACCGCCCTCCTGCAGCTTCGCGCGGATGTGGGCTGGCACCAGGCGCGCCGGCAGGGGTACTCCCTTGCCCCTGAACTCCAGATCCGGGTCGTCCAGCCGGGTCCATTCCAGCAGTTCTTTGGGGAGCTTGCCCCGGAGGCACAGATGCGATTTCAATCGCACCAGGCTGGCTTTCTGCATCAAGCCGCCGGAGCCTTCGATCCCCGCGTGCATGGCGTGACCCATTTCGGCGGGGAACTCGTCTGTGTGGGTGAAGACCGGGCAGGCCAGCGCCGAGCGGATTTCGTTCGGCAGGAAGTCCTGCGCTTTTTCAAAGAGCCACTCGAGAGTCTTGGCTTCCAACTCCTCCGCGGGGCTAGCCACCCGCTGGGTGGAGCGAGCCTGGACCAGGCGATCGAAGTGGGAGGGCCGCAGCCCGCCGGAAAAACGTTCGTTCAGCACCAACGGGTGGCCCTCCGACGGCAGCAGAATGTAGGCCGGGTGGTGGTCCCCCGACTGGACGGACCGGAGCAGTTCCTCCGCGGCTTTACAATCGGGGCCGGGCAGGTTTCTCACCCGTTCGCCCAGGATGGAGATCAGCGTGCGGGCGCATTCTTTCTGTTCCAGGTCGGCGATCCTCGTGGCGGTCAGCTCCCAGCCATGGCTGCGGGCGGTTTGCTCGGCGCAGAGCAGCCAGATGCCCAGGTCGATGTGCTCCGCGTGGGAGGTCTGCTCGAAGCCGCACAGCTCGGCGATGTCCGAGAGGATGGATTGGTAGCGCCGGCGCGAAAGCACCAGAAGGCCGCAGGAGTTGGATGGCGCGCCGGTCAGCCGGGCCACCTCGGAGCCGGAAAGCTCCACCGAGCGGATGGGTTGCCAGTTGGTTCCCGAGGGCGACCACAGGCCGTTGTATGCGCAGCGGGCGAAGAGCGGCCGGGCCCGGGTCAGGGTGGAGCACGGTCGCAGATCTTCGAAGCGCCGGCCGGGGTCGAGAAGCTGCGCCTCCACTCCGGGAAACATCTCCAGCTCGCGCCGGCTCGTGCCGTCCGGCCCAACGATCCAGGTGTCGCCCCCGTTGACCCCGGAGAGCCGCGATGCATCCACGGGAATCTCCCGCCTCTCCGCGCGCGCCCGGTTGCGGGCCTCCTCCAGGGCGGACACGGCCTGCCGGTGCGCCAGACGGAAAAAATCCTCCACCTTTTGTACCGAGGCCCCGGTAAGTTCTCCCAGCACTCCGTTGCGATCATAGCTCTGCAGCAGCTTGAAGGCGTCCACGCCTCTTATTTACCAGGCTTGCGGGCGCTCATCAAGCCCTGGTAGACTGCCCCCGTTTTCAAAGGAGGAACGCAATGGATGCCATTCAATGCATGCTGACCCGCCGCAGCGTTCGTAAGTTCACCGAAGATCCGTTGCCCCGGGAGGATCTTGAAAAGATCATCGAGGCGGTTCGCTACTCGCCCAGCTGGGAGAACACCCAGTGCTGGGAGCTGGTGGTGGTGCGCGACGCGGAGCAGAAGCAGAAGCTGCAGGAGACCGTTCCCAACAACAACCCGGCCCGCAAGGGCCTGCTCCAGGCGCCGGTAGTCGTCGCCCTGTGCGCGAGGAAGGGCCGCGCCGGCGGAAAGCCGGAGTCCTACATGTCCGAGTATGGCGACTGGTTCATGTTCGACGCTGGCATCGCCTCCCAGAACCTGTGCCTGAGCGCCTGGGCCCTGGGCTACGGCACCGTCAACGTCGGCTGGCTGGACCACCAAGCCGCCGCCAAGGCTCTGGGTTTGCCCGACGACGTGGTGCTCCTGGAGTTGATCCCCATCGGCCGCCCGGCCAAGGAACCCAAGCCCCCCAAGCGCCGCGAATTCTCCGATTTCGTCCACGAAGAGAGGTTCTGATCCGGTGATTTCTTACCGGTTACGTAAGTAGGGGCGCAATTCATTGCGGCGCGAAAACGGGGTTGGGTCTGTTTACTTGCCGCTTATCCTGTGCAAGAAAGCGCTCGATCCAACCCTTCACCTTTCGTGCAGGGCATGGACGAGGGATACGCTCAACCCACCCAAGTGTCAAATGACCAGACCCGACCCCATTCTCATTCTCGTACCAGATCCACGTTTTCTCTGGCTGTAATCCCAGTTATGAGGGCAAATCAGAATTGACACTGGGTCTGATTCTGTGCATATTCAGTCGTAGAGGGCCCAGGAAGAGTGCTTTGAAATTACTATCCCTGAGTACGGATGTGAGACGGAGCTTTTGGACTGTCGTGGTTTGTTGCTTGGCGGTTGCGGTCTTGGCCGGATGCGGGACCTCCGGCCCCTCGGGCGATACTTGTCTGACGGACGCCGACTGCGAGTCTGACGAGCAATGCCTGGGAGGTCGGTGCAAGTCGCGGTCTTGCTCCATGGATGCGGACTGCGCCCCGGGCAAGACCTGCGAGGACGGAACCTGCACGGACGTTACCGACTGTCAGGACGACTCGGATTGCAACGGGTCCCGCTGCGATACGGCCACGGGCAACTGTGTGGAGTGCCTGGAGGACGGGGACTGCGGGCAGGACGAGGCCTGCCAGAACGGCCAGTGCGTGAGCGCCGTTATGGTGGGTTGGCTGCCAGGATACACATATCGCAAAAAAGGCGCAGTCAACGCAACCACCGCAGGTGCGCAAACCGATTATCAAATGAAACTTTTGGTGGGTGAGTCATCAGGAGCAACAGGTGAAAATGTAGATTGTGGGAATCATTGTCAGGATTTCCCAAATGATATCAGATTCACGAATGAAGATGGTACGGCAAAACATGATTATTGGGTGGAATCAATAACAGGTACAACACCAAATAGATTGGCAACAATACAGATAGAAGTTGCATCCATTCCTGCTTCGGGGTCTATTTATTTTTATATGTATTATGGAAAGAGCGATGATAGCGGAGAAAGCAATGGACACGATGCCTTCCCCTTTTTTGATGATTTTTGTCCATATGGCACTGTTTCTGTTTCTTGGGCGAAAATTTCAGATGATGTATATGGCAACGGAATTTATCCACCGCAGTATCCTTCTGCGATTTACGTTGCCAGCCAAAGCAAAACATACATAATATGGCAAACAGATGATTGTGGAAGAAAAATTATTGAATATAATCATACAACTGATGTATTTCAAAATACTACAGATATTGGAGGCAGCAAACTAGCTTCTGATGGACATGGAGCACCTGCATTAGGGATTGATAATGACGGTTATCTTTATGTTTTTTATGGTTCCCACATTAGTACGCAGTATTATAAGAAATCCACAAATACATACGATATAACATCATGGGGTGATCAGCAGACATTGGCTTCAAGTGCTACATATCCGCAGGTTTTTTATACGGATAGCAAATTATGGGTATTCTATCGAGGCGCAGGCAGAGAGTGGTCGTATAAAACGACTTCTGACGGGGGGGCGAATTGGAGTTCAGAAACAGATGTAACGGACTTCAGCGGATTGCCGAACTTCAATTGTGTATATGCAAGAACAATGGTCGCATCAAACGGGGATATTCATATGGTGTGGCTATGGCTTGATCGTTCTCCAGACTGGCATAATCTTTATTATGCCTATTATGACATCTCGGTGGGACAATGGAAGAAGCGAGATGGTACCGTCCTAACACTTCCGATCACAGAAGCAAATGCTGAAAAAGCATTTACAGGGAATAAGACATGGATATGGGGCTTGGACATAGATTCAAGCAATAACCCGTATATCCTTTTTGCATATTCAGGAGATGATAAAGTAAAGCTTGCAAAGTGGAGTGGTAGTGCATGGAATACTTATGATGCTGTTAGCTATACATTTGTGCAAAACTGCTCTTTTGGCGTTTTAAAAGTAGATGACTCTTCAAATATGAGGATAGTTATGGATAGTTCCGATCATAAAACCGCGAAGCTGTATAAGAGTACTGATGGCGGTGAGAATTGGGCTTTTGACAAGATAGTCGGTGAGGAAATGGTAGGGAAAGCATATAATGATGGTGCCTTCTACCAGACAGTTTATAATGCAAATGGTGAATTGGAATTTCTTTTTGGTCCAGGCGTATGGCCTGGCTATGGTGGTATAGCTGCGGCATGGGGTAAAGATTCCAATTTCACACATGACGAAGACGAAATTGATGATCTTACAGCTAAGTGGACTATTTTAAATGGTTCTCCTACGGTTGTCAGTGAAGTATTGCATTTAGACGATGCGGAGCGAATAAAATCAAAGATATGGACGGGAACTGCAATACGCTGGAAAGCTACACATCCTAATGAAGCAGGATCTACAGTTTATGCTATGGGAGGATTGTATAATGATATAAATAAAGAATGCAGTTTTTTAACCTATTTCGATTGGGATGTTCGTTCGAGAACTGCTGCTGGAAATGAAAAGACTACAATTGATGCGTATAATGGCGAACATATATTCGAAATTATGAAAAACGGAGGTTCCGAGGCAAAGTATTATTTAGACGATGCTTTGGAAAACACTGATAGCGTTTACGTTCCAGATGTGGATCTACCAATTATCTTCGTGAAATATGGTGCAAATGATCTTATGATTAATTGGGTGTTCGGTCGTAAATATGTCTCACCGGAACCTACCTGGGGCAGTTGGGGAGCAGAAGATGGCGGGACAATAAGACAAAAAAGGGGACGGAGGGGGCGCTAAGTACTTGTTTTTCAAGGAGTTGATGTACCTCCGCCCCCCAGATCCGCCCAGATCCGTCCCCCAGATCCAGATTGATTAAACGACATTCTGAAAATCAACTGGCCGGAGATCTTCCGGGCGTCGGGATTCTGCCCACGAGCGTTACTTTGTCATGGGGTCATTTTTGTTATAAAACTACGCTTGTTTTAGGACTAGAAACAATGGGCTTTTCCATTCCGGAAAAGCCCGTTTTATCCGATGCCTTCAGTCGTTTGTTACATCCTCTACTCCAAACCCAATTCGCCGCTTCTCGGGGACCGGCTCCTCAATGAGATGCCGGATTGCGTCGAAGATTGCACGGATGCTTTCGTCATGGATCGCCACTTTGTGTTCTAGCTCGGACAGTTTTTCTGCAAGCTCTCTATTGTGGGCCAGGGCCCTACGTAGCCGCACAAAAGCTCGCATGATCTCGATATTGACCCGGACCGCACGCGGGCTCTTGAGTACGCTTGAAAGCATGGCCACACCCTGTTCGGTGAAAACCTTCGGCAGGTACTTTCGGTGCTGTCCACGACCGGTCTTTAAGATCACATTTTGTGATCTTAAAGATTCGAACTCCTCATCGGTTAGTTGGAACATGAAATCTTCCGGAAATCGCTGCAGATTTCGGCGAATTGCCTGGTTTAGCTCTCTGGTTTCGACACCGTAGAGAACTGCCAGATCACTATCCAACATCACGCGGCGCCCGCGTACCTCGTATATCAGACCCTCAACCCGCGCCAGATGCATTTGCATGTCCTTTCAGAAAAGCAGGCTTTCTCCGGTGCTGTGGCCTGCTCAGTCTTTAAGGTCGCAATTTGCGGCCTTAAATAGCCAAGAAGCGACTGCAATGCACGTGCCACCATTTCTGTCCATTTCCAGAAGTCTGCAAAATCAGGCTTTTACAAGTTCGACCATGGAGCGGAGTGGTGTAGTGGGTGTCCGAAAACCGGACACACGATTTGAAATCGGACACCTGGCGGTTCGGCTGGCACTTCGGGGTGGCTGCGATGAGGGGCCACGAGCGTGAGGTTTGAGCCCGGGGCGGGAAGATATCGGGAATCGTTGTCTGGCTGCGGCCGGGCGTGCTATGGTTGCTGCCGATGAGGGTGACCATACTTGGATCGGGAACCTCCGGCGGCGTGCCCATGATCGGCTGCACCTGCCCGGTGTGTACCTCCGGCAATCCCAAGAACCGGCGCATGCGTGCCTCGGCGGCGGTCGAGGTGCGGGACCGGGTTTTTCTGCTGGACACCTCCACGGATCTCCGCGAGCAGGCCATGCGCTTCGAGCTTCCCCGCGTGGACGCGGTGCTCTACACCCACGCGCAC
The DNA here is from genome assembly GCA_030622135.1 of Deltaproteobacteria bacterium. Classification (GTDB taxonomy): domain Bacteria; phylum Myxococcota; class B64-G9; order B64-G9; family B64-G9; genus JAUXGL01. The sequence goes on along the minus strand of JAUXGL010000022.1, from coordinate 4,971 downwards.
GCCGACCACGTCCACGGCGTCGACGAGCTGCGGGTCTTCAACATCCGCCACCTTCACGAGATTCCCTGCTACGGTAACGCGGACACGGTGGGCCGGCTGAAAAACTACCTGCAGTACATCTTTGATGAGGAGTACCACGAGTCCTTCCGGCCGTTTCTGACCATCCACGAGGTGGGTGGACCCTTCGTCATTTGTGAGGTGGAAGTGGTCCCGGTGCCGCTCTTACACGGGAAGATGCCCGTCCTGGGCTATCGCATCGGAGACTTCGCCTACCTCACCGATACCAACCGGATCCCCGCCGCTTCCTGGGAGCTGCTGGAGGGACTGGAGCTGCTGGTTTTAGACGCCCTGCGTCCGCGTCCCCACGCGACTCACTTCAGCCTTTCCGAGGCCGTGGAGGTGGCGGAGCGGCTCAAGCCGGAGCGGACGGTGTTTACCCACGTGTCCCATAAGATGGAGCACGAGGAGACCAACAAGGGGCTTGGAAAAGGGATGGAGCTGGCATACGATGGCATGACTTTCAATCTGTCGGATCCCTGAGAAAGGAGCAGATCGTGATCGTTGGCGTTCCCAAAGAGATCAAAACGGAGGAGTACCGCGCGGGAATGGTCCCGGGGGGTGTAAAGAAGCTGGTGGAGGCCGGGCACAAGGTGCTGGTGGAAAAGGGGGTGGGCATCGGCAGCGGCCTGTCGGATGCCAGGTACCGGGCGGTCGGCGCCACCATCGTGGACCAGGTCGACGCCATCTGGGCCGATGCGGACATGATCGTCAAGGTCAAGGAGCCGGTTGAACCCGAGTACGAAAGGATCCGCGAGAACCAGATCGTCTACACCTACTTGCACCTGGCCGCGGACCGGACCCTGACCGAAAAACTCATGGAGCGGAAGTGCATCGCCATCGGCTACGAAACCATCCAGAAGCCGGACGGATCGTTGCCGCTGCTCAAGCCCATGAGCGAGGTGGCCGGACGCATGTCCATTCAGGTGGGCGCGGCCGTGCTGGAGAGATCGAACGGCGGGAAGGGGATTCTTCTCGGCGGCGTGCCCGGGGTTCGCCAGGGGCGGGTCACCATCATCGGCGCCGGGGTGGTGGGGATGAACGCCTGCAAGATGGCGGTGGGGACGGGGGCGGAGGTCGACATCCTGGATGTCAACCTGGACACCCTCAACTACATCGACGACATCTTCCTGGGAAGGGTGACCACGCTATTTTCCGACGCGGAGACCATCCGGCAGTCGGTGATGGAGGCCGACCTGGTGGTGGGGGCGGTGTTGATTCCCGGGGCCAAGGCCCCCAACCTGGTGCCGGAATCGATGGTAAAGGAGATGGAAGACGGATCGGTCATCGTGGACGTGGCCGTGGATCAGGGCGGGTGCATCGAGACTTCCGCTCCCACCACCCACGACAATCCCACCTTTAAAAAGCACGGCGTGGTGCACTACGGCGTTACCAACATGCCCGGTGCGGTGGCCCAGACCTCCACCTTCGCCTTGACCAACACCACCATTGGGTACGCCACTCTGCTGGCCGATCTGGGGGCCGAAAAGGCCGCCAAAGCCGATCCGGCCCTGGCATTGGGCGTGAACGTATTTAGGGGTCACATCACCTGCGCGGCGGTGGCGTCTTCCCTGTCTCTCCCGTGTCGGCCCCTCGACGAGCTCATCGATTGACCGTGCCGGAGCACGGGAATACGCAGCCCGCCTTGGTTGTTCTACGGTAGTACCGCAAACCCCTATCTGGGGTCGCTGAGAGACGCGGAAAGCGCGGCACACGGCAAGTGCCTAGAAAGGTTAGAATTCTTTTGATTTTCGGGACGGAAAAGACAGCTCGGGCGGTTTTTGAAAAAGAAGCTCTTGAGCATCTGGATGCTCTGTACGGGACGGCGCTGCGGATGACCACCAACGTCGACGAGGCCGAGGACTTGGTGCAGGACACCTACCTGCGGGCTCTCCGGTTCCATAAGAAGTACCAGCCCGGAACGAACCTGAAGGCCTGGTTGTTCAGGATGATGGTCAACCTGTTTATCAACCGGTACCGCCGGGCCCGGCGGGGCCGGGAGATCCACGAGGGGATCGAGCGCTACGATGTGGTGGAAAGGATTGTGCCGACAGAGCAGCTGGCCAAGACGGGCAATCCGGAGGAGTACTTCTTCGAGAGGTTGTTCTCCGACGACGTGGTCCTGGCCATTAACGGGCTGCCCCACGACTTCAAGATGGTGGTGCTCTTGGCGGACGTGAACGACTTTAGCTATGCGCAGATCTCCGAGATTCTGGGCATCCCGGTGGGTACGGTGATGTCCCGGCTGCACCGGGGACGCAAGCTGCTCCGGGCGGCCCTGTATGCCTTCGCGGTGGAGGAGGGGTACATCAAGTCGCGAGATAGGGATGCCGTCGTGGCGCCGACGGATCTGGAGAGCTACCGGAAGAAGAAAAACGGACAAAACGAGCAGATCTCGTAACAGGAGCGCGGTGGTGGATTGCCAGGAAGTCAAGAAGTTCCTTCAGGTTTACATCGACTGTGAGTTGGACGAGGAGGATCGCCGGGTTCTTGAGGAACATCTGGTCGCCTGTCCCGATTGCCGAGCGAGCGTGGAATACGAACGCCGGTTCCGGGACGCCGTACGCGCCCGGGCCCCGAAGGTTTCGGCCCCGGAGGATTTCAAGCAGCAGCTTACCGAGGCCATGAGCACAGTTCCCCGTCGCCGACCCATGCTCAGGCGCCTGGCCTGGGGGTTTGTGCCGGCAACGGCCGCGCTGACCCTGGTGATTACCTTCACCTGGACGGTGACGTCCGGATTCGCTCCCCTGATGGACGCGGCGGTCATACAGCACAGTGCGGCGCCCCCGGTGGAGATCAACACGTCCGATTCCGATCAGGTGGAGAACTGGTTCCGCAAAAAGCTGGATTTCAACGTGGCCCTGCCCCGCTTCCCCAAGAAGGTCAATCTGGAGGGAGCCCGGCTGAGTCATCTGGCCCGGCGGCAGGCGGCCCTGGTGCGTTACCGGCGGGGTCAGCACCGCTTCAGCCTGTTCGTGGTTACGGACCCCGGGGGTTCCCTGGAAGGCAATAAGTGCCTGAAGGTCAAGACAACCGACTTCTGCATGACCCAGTTGCGCGGCTATACGGTCGTGCTGTGGCGCTCCCGCGGCCTGGCCTACTCTCTGGTGGGGGATTCGGCCGAGCAGGAGATCATGGAAGTGCTCAACATGGCCAATTCCTTCTGATTCTTCCGGGTAGGATTTTCCAGCCAAGTTTATTGACAGCTCCTTCGTCGATGGAATACACTAACTTCCTGAGGTTTCGGGACTATATCCCTAGTGTATTGACGAGGAATTTGGGACATGGCGAGCAAGCGCATACTGTTGATCGAAAGCGACGAGGAATTTTCCGACTCTCTGGTTTCCCTGTTTTCACAATATGATGTGGAGATCCACGTCGTAGGAGACGGGAAAGAAGGCTTGCAGACGGCCAAGGAAGATCCGCCCGACATGATCCTGTTGTGTGTGGAGTTGCCCAAGATGAGCGGATACTCCATATGCAACAAGCTCAAGAAAGACAAGCGCCTAAAGATGGTTCCGCTGATCATCATGTCGACGGAGGCCACCGAGGAGACATTCGAGCAGCACAAGAAGCTGAAGACCCGGGCCGAGGACTACATCATCAAGCCCTTCCCCGACGACGACCTGCTGCAAAAAGTGAACGCCCTGATGGAGTTGCCGGTCCTGGACTCCCTGGACGAGGAAGATCTCATTAGCATCGATGACGATGAAACCATCGCCATCGATGACGAGGAGTCCATCTCCATCGAGGACCTGCCCGATCTGGAAGACGAGAACATCGATCTGGAGGATGGTTCCACCATGGAGATGAACAGCCCGGAGGGGGGCGAGCTTGGCTTGGCCAAGTCGGGCGACGACGATCTGGAGGATTTCGACGAGGTGTTCGACGAGATCCAGATGGAAGCAGGCTCCACCGGTGATGTCTTGTCCGAGGAAGAGCCGACGGCGTCGTCCGACATTTCGGCCGACGACGAGTTGGCCGATTTCGACGACGTGCTGGATTCCCTAAAAGAGGCGGAGGCGGATGATTCATCCTCCGCCGAGCCGGAGCAGGTGGAGGAGATCGATTTGACCGCGGAGGAGCCGGTCATCGAGGAAGAGCCCCCGCCGCGGGAGCCGGAGCCTGTCCCGAAGGCGCCGCCGGTCGCCGCGGCCAAGCCGGATCCGGTACTGACGACCAAGCTGCAGAACGCCGAGGAAGAGAGCAAGCTGCTGCGCGAGAAGGTACAGACGCTGGAATCCAAGCTGGAGGAATTGCACCTGTCCGCCGAGAAGCGGGGCTCCGAGTTGGGCAGCCTGAGAACCAAGACGACATCGAGGGACAAAGAGACCCTGGCCCTGAAAGCGACCATGAATGTGAAGGATCGGGAGATCCTGGATCTGAAAGAGGAGATCAACCGTAAGGATCAGGAGATCCTGGACGTGCAGGAGAAGATGGGCGAGCGCGAGGAGGAGATCTCGCGTCTGCAGGAGATGGTGGCCAAGCGCGATCGAGAGATCAAGGATTGGTCGGCCAAGCACGACGAGATGCTCCGGCAGAAGAACGAGCTGGACGAGCTGCACCAGGAGAAGATGGCCGAGTGGGACGAGCGTTATACCAACGATATCGCCAAGCTGGAGCACCAGCTCCAGGCGGAGAAGGAAGAGAGCCAGAAGGCCCAGGAGGATTCCAACGATCGGGTTTTGGCGATCGAAGATAAATCAAACAAGCTCAAGAGTACCATGGAGGACGAGAATCAACGGCACAACGACGAAGTATACGGCCTGCGGACGCGTTACAAGAACGAGATCGGTAAGCTCGAATCGGAGCTCAAGAGTTCCAACGATACCCTGGAGCAAACCCAGGGCGACCTGGATGAGGAGCGCCGGGTTCACGACGAGACCCGGAAGAGCGCCGACAAGGTCCCGCAGT
>JAUXGL010000030.1 GCA_030622135.1 Deltaproteobacteria bacterium | reverse complement strand
ACTTACGAGAGGACCACGAGTAAATTAACTCACCAGTATAGTGGCACCGCGTATATTGAGTTGCCCTGGGCAGCGCTTTTTGCAGCACCCGTTTTCTGGGTGAAGTCAATATGTTATATCGAAACATATGGGCACCAGTGGGAGATTGGGGGGAAACCCGGGAGCCGGAGTTCGCCGCGTCGGGATTCCTGGTAGTGCGGATGTCCCTAAACGTCTCCCGCGACAAGCTCTACTTACCCTTGAAAAAGGGCGCCAGGTCGAGCTGTGCAAAGGGGCCCCGGGCCGCCGGGCGGGAGCGAGTAGAGAGATGAATCACAAGCTCGCCGGGCTCGAAGACCACCGCCTGGACGTTCATGTCCCCCAGGGCGACTTGCTCCAAGACCTGCTGCAACTCCTCGACCCCCAGCTCGCCCCTCTGCGCGGCCTTGACCAGCTTCGCGTAGCGTCCCCGCGGATGCCGGTCGGGACCGAAGTGGTTGGCCACGGCCACGTGACCGGCTTTGAGGTCCCGGCGGCGAAAGCGCTCGGGTCCGGTCTCCAATGCGGCGGCCGTCTTTGAATCGGCCAGCATGTAGTTCTGCAAGACGGTGCGCCGGATCTGTTTCATGAGATCTGCGGCCGCATCGACCGAGCCGCAGGTCTCCATTAGCGTACGCAAGGCGAAAAATACCGGCACGCCCGGCTGGGTCCCGCCGCGCCTTCCCAAAACGACCAGATCGGCCGCGGCCAGGCCCTTCTCGTTCATGCCGGTGGCCACGCCCACCAGGCCGGGCCAGGTAACGCTCGCGAAGCGCAACTTGGCGCCGCTCTCCACCACCACGAGACCCAACTCGGCCAGGACATCCCCGCCATGCCAATCCAGGTTGCGGGCAAACCGTAGACGGCCGGAGCTGCTCTTCTTCCCCGATACAACCAGGCACGAGCAGGACAAGGCCGCGAACAGATCGGGAGCCAGATTGGCCACCAGCAAGCCGTCGAGATCCACGCCCGCGGAATCGGCCAGGGCCTTGAGCTGATCGAGGTGCTCCTTGGCTATCCCGGTCGCTATCTTGCGCACCAGCCCATGCACCTGCTCCGAGACCTCCGCGGAACCCAGGATGGCCTTCAGGTAGCGGGGAAGCACCCAGCGGATCTGCTCGCCCACCAGAACCCCGGCGGCCTTTCCCCGCTGCTCGGGCGTACCCGAAAGCTGCATGACCCACACCGACCCACGGCACCCCAAGCTGCCGTTCTGCACCTCGGCGGACCGGAAGACGGGAGGTAAATGAGCGCAGGCGCTCTGGACGAGGAGGAGAAGAACCGCCAGACCGGCAACCACACCGCGCATCGACTGAGCCCTCCATCTTGACACCTAAGGATAGTGTGGCAAAATGACGACCGTCAGACAAGAGGAGCAACGTGGGCGACAAGAAAGACGATTGGGAAAACACCACCTGGGACGACGTCACCTCCACCGCATCCAAGTCCCGAACCACCGTGAAGGCGATGAAGAAAGCGGTCAAGCCATTCGTCCTTGAGCAGGTGGAAGGCCCGGGGGGACGGCGCGAGCTCATCCTGGATCGGGACGTGATAACGGTCGGGCGTCTGCCCGAGTCGGAGATTCGCCTGGACTCCAACGAGGTGTCGCGCCGGCACATGCTGCTGAAGAAAATCGGGGACGAGTACGCCTGCACGGACATGGAGAGCCACAACGGAGTGTTCCTCAACGGCATAAAGATCCACTCGGCCACCCTCCGAGAGGGAGACACCATTCAACTCGGTGACGTGATCCTCATCTATCACGAGGGCACCTGATGGGCTTCTTCGTCAAGTTCTGGGGGACCCGGGGATCCATTCCCACCCCGGGATTCCGGACGCAGAAATACGGTGGCAACACGGCCTGTGTGGAAATCCGCATCGACGACGTGACCTTCATCTGCGACGGCGGATCGGGCCTGCGTGAGCTGGGCCTGGACCTGATGACCCGCGGCGCCGGGCCTATCACCGGGCACATGTTCTACAGCCACTCCCACTGGGATCACATCCAGGGGTTTCCCTTCTTCCTCCCGTTCTACGAGCCCGACAACACCTTCTATATCTACGGGACCTCCACCGGGGATAAACGGATGTACGATCTGCTCTCCGGCCAGATGCAGTCCGACTATTTTCCGGTGGATTTCTCCGAACTGCACGCCAACATCCGCCCCAACGATCTGGGCGACGGAGGCAAGATCATCGGCGGCGTGGAGGTAAGCTGCATCGAGCAGACTCACCCGGGCCTCAGCACCGCCTATGCATTCGTCAAGAACGGATGCAAGGTGGTCTACGCCACCGACAACGAGCTGGATCCGGTCCTGCTGAATCCCGAGGAATCTCTCAGCAACCCCGAAAAGTTGAGGCACGCCCCCAGGCCGTTCGTGGATTTTGTAAAAGGCGCCGACCTACTCATCGCCGACGGACAGTACACCGATGAGGAATACCCAAAAAAAATCGGTTGGGGGCACTCGCGGGCCACCACCATGGTGGATCTGGCCTTTCAGGCGCGGGTGAAGCAATTGGCTGTTTTCCACCACGATCCGCTCCAGTCCGACGTCGATGTGGAGAAAAAGATCGAGCCGTGCATTGAGCGGGCCGAACGCCTCAACCCCGAGCTGATCGTCTTCGGCGCCCGGGAGGGAGTCAAACTGCGTATCGATGGATGACTGGGTTGGCACCGCACCGAAGGTTTGGCACAAGAAGAGGCCATGAGACCACGGGTCGTTAGCTCAGTTGGTAGAGCAGCGGACTCTTAATCCGCGGGCCAAAGGTTCGAATCCTTTACGACCCATGCAGACCCCGATGCCTGCCGGCATCGGGGGTTTTCAGTTTTTCCACCAGCCCACGCAGGGCATGCCCGCGGTGGGAAATGCGGTTCTTCTGGTCCATGGTCAGCTCGGCCATGGTCCGATCGTACCCGTCGGCTACGAATACCGGATCGTATCCGAAACCGTCGTCGCCTCTGGGCACCCGGATTATCAGACCCGTGCAAACCCCCCGGGTGGTAATACACCGGCAAGGTCCGTTTTTGTCCTGGCCGATGAAACGGCCAGGGCAAGGTCCGTTTTTGCCCCGGCCGTTTCGTCGGCCGGGACCGTTTGGGCCCAGCATGGCAATGGCGCAAACGAAACGCGCGGTGCGCTTCTCGTCCGGCACGTCTTGCAGCTCCCGAAGGAGCTTCTCGTAGTTGGCGCGGTCCCTTTCGGAGCCTCGCTGCCGTGACCCGGAATAGCGGGCGGAGAAAACGCCGGGCGCACCGCCCAGGGCATCTACCTCGAGGCCCGAGTCGTCTCCCAGGGTCCAACCTCCGATAATCTTCTGAAGGGCGGATGCCTTTGAAAAAGCGTTGGCCTCGAAGGTGTCTCCCTCTTCGGGCAACTCCACATCATCACCCACCCCGGCCCGATCGCTGGAAACCACCGAAAAGCCCGCCTGATCTAGCATGCGCCGGTACTCGGAGATCTTTCCCCGGTTCCGGCTGGCCACTACTACCTTGGGTTTTTCCAGCTCTTTCACCTTGCGCCCGCCTTCGGGGGAACCGACACCTGCTTGCGCTTGGCCAGCTCCCAGTACAACAGCACACCCTCGCGGATGGCGTTGGCGATCTTTTCCTGGATCAGGGCGTCCCCCAGGGTCTGCTCCTCCTTGGGGTTACTCAGAAAACCCAGCTCGACAAGGATAGAAGGCATGCGGGTGCCGCGCAACACGGTGAAATCCGCCTGCATGACGCCCCGGTTCTCGAACGGCACCGCCCCGGCCAACTGCTCTTGAACCAGGTGGGCCAGGCGGCTGGAGTCGCGCAGCTTCTCCGCGCTCTGCATGTCCTGCAGGATGAGGCTGAGCGCGTCCGCCGCACCCCGGCCTTTCTTGCCCCGGGTCGCGTTCTCGCAAGAAGCCACCCGGCTGGCCTCCTCGCCGGAAGCCTCGATGGAATGAAAAAACGTTTCGACGCCTCCCAGCGCTGGGCTCGAAAAGGAGTTGGCATGAATGCTGACGAACAGGTCCGCCTGGACCAGGTTGGCCATCTCTACGCGTTCCTCCAGGGTAATCTCGTCGTCCTCCAGACGGGTCATGACCACATCCACATCTTCGGCATTTCCGAGCATCCGCCGAACTCGCCGGGCCACCCGAAGGACGATGTCCTTTTCCTTCACTCCGGTAACACCCACGGCCCCGCGCTGGGATCCCCCGTGTCCCGGGTCGATGACCACCACCAGGCGATCCTGTATGGCCCCCGGGCCCCGGACCGGCACCCGGCAGCCGTCGCAGTCGGGACAGCTTGCGGCCAATGCAGACCACTGAGCCGCGGAAAGGAAACCGGGCACAAAAGAACCCTTGAAGTTCACCTCTCCGGGAAGACCGGGTCCCCACAGGCTGCGTGGCTTCTTGCCAAACACCCCAACGACCAAGCCGTCCGCGCCGATGAACCACGATCCCGTCCTCTTCTCCGCTGGACCTGCGTAAACCTCTGAAGTCAAAAGGAAAAACCCAACAATAATGATGGTTGTAAGGATCCCGGCGCTTCTGCTCACGGATACCATAGTGATAATCCTAGCGCCGCAAACTGCGCGGCACAAGTCCGATTTGCGGGCGTGGAAGCCTGCGGTGAAAACCAGGGCTAGCGCCTCGCCGAAAGGCGGCTCGGCACAAGGCCGATTCGCGGGCGTGGAAGCCTCCGATGGAACTCGCAAAGCTGCACCTGGTTTGTAGGTGTGACTCAAGTGTAAAGATCTCGGCCTCTCAAGTGCCTAGTGACGCCGCCGCGACAATGCAAGAATTTTACTTGCAGAGACCACCCAGATGTGTGATACCCGAAGACCTTAATCGAGGTGGAATAATGAGAAAGACGCCGTTGCAACAAGTAAACGAGGAATTCAGCAACAAGGACAAGCTGGTCGATGAGTTGCTTGGCTTAATCAAGCGCCCAGCGGATACCACCAAGGACGAGATGAAGAAGAAGCTCCGTGCCCAGAGCAACCGGAAGCTTCTGATACTCTTGGCGCGGGAGCAGAAGGTGAAGAAGAGCTACGGCAACCGGGACAAGCTGATCGACGCCATCGTCAAGGTGGGCCGGGACAAGACGGAAGACAAAACGTACCGCAAGCGGCTCGTAATCCTCTCCACCGGCCAGCTTCTGGACCTAGCCCGTCGCTATCGCATCGAGAAGTGAAGCTCCCCGCGGCTTTCCGCGAAGACGAGTAACTACGTCAGGGCCTGAGTTTCCTGAGCGTGCGTTTGATCAGCTCGCGAAAGCGTGGGTCGTCTTCCGATTTCAATAGAAACTCGAGGGCGGGAATCGCCCGGGGATCGGCCGTATCGCTCAGGGCAAACACCGCTTTACGGCGAACGAAGGGATCCGGGTGCTTGAGCAATCCCAACAAGGCATCCACCGCTTCCCGTCCGTCGTGAATACCCAAAAGCTTGATGGCCCGGTCCATCAAGACCCGATCTTCCTGACTCAGTTGGGCGATCAGCGCAGATACGTTTATCTGGTCTTTAATCAATGACAACGTTTCCGCCGCTTCCCGCTTGACCTCCGGCACCACATCGTCTTGCACCAGCAGATCGGCCAGCGAACCCATGGCCGAGTTGATCCGCATCTCCCCAATCAATCTAGCCGCCGTGACCTGAACCCGGTAGTTGTCCTTCTTGGAGATCGCCTGCGTCAGCAGGCTCTCCATCTCGGCATGGCCGAGGCCCTTGACGGCTACGATTGCCTCCGCCCGCACTTCCTCGTCACTGTCCCCCAGCGCGGGAATGACGGCCATGCGGGCTTCGGAAACCCGCATCATCGACAGCACGTGAACCGCGGTCAGGCGGACAGCGGAATCGTCGTGGCTCAAAGCGGAGATAAAGTAGTCGATCGACTTCTTACCGGACAGGTTCTCCAGCGCCCGCCGAACCTCCTTGCGCACAAAAAGCTCCTCGTCCCCCACCATCCGCAGCAACGGCTCCACCGCGGCTACCGCCATGGGGTGACCCAGATTGCCTAAAGCCCTGGCCGCAGCGCCGCGAACCACATAGTTGTCATCTTCCAGCGCATCGCAGAGCGGGCGAACGGCCCGGGGATCCTTCATGCGACCGAGCAGAACCGCCGCCTTCAAGCGCACCTTGAAACTCGGGTTTTTACCCAGCTTATCGGAGAGAAACGCAACCTTGTCCTCGGCCGCCCAGACGGCGGTCAGGGACAAAGCAACCGTCAAGAGCAAGGCCAGCAGAGCGCGGATTTTATTCCCCATTTCTCGCACCTTATTGATGAACGATGTATCACAAACTCCCAACCCCCACAAGAAATTTTTTCCTGTTGACTATCCCAGCAAACACTTGATAATCACCTTATCAATTGGCGAAGTGGACCGGTTTCAAGACATATCCCTGGAAAGGGGGTTTTCCATGAAGTCGCGAATTGCCCTGGTGTTGGCGCTCGTCCCGCTCGTGTTCCTGCTTGGCTGTCAGTCAAGATGCAAGGATGGAGAAGACGCCGAATGCTGGATGAAGGCTCTCGACAACCCTGAGAAAATCGAGAAGGCCATCGACAACCTGAAGCAAATCGGCGACGAAAAAGCAGAGCCGGCGCTGCTGAAGACCTTCGAATCCAGCGCCAACAAGCCCAAATACCGCGAGAGGATCGCGGAAATCTTCAAGAAGTGGAAAACCAAGAGTGCGGTGGGTCCCATGATCGCCGCCATCGACTACACCGTGGGTCCCAACAAGGACGGCCGCAAGGCCAAGCGGACCAACCGGGCCAACCAAAAGATCGTCTCCGCCCTCGGGGCCATCGGAGATTCCCAGGCCATCACCCCCCTGATGCGCCTGATGAAGCTGACCAAGGAGCCCACGGTCCAGCGAGCCGCCATCCGGGCTTTGGGCAAGCTGAAGGCCCAAGGGGCAGTCGATGAGCTCCTGCAACTGTCCGAGAACTCCGGGGTCCACAAGATCGTCCGCCTGAACGCCGTACACGCGCTCGGCGAGATCGGAGATCCCCGGGCGGTCAAATCCCTGGTGTTGGCGCTCTACCGGGAAAAGGCCTACTACTTCGCTCAGGCGGGACTGGCGCTGGTAAAAATCGGGGAGCCGGCCGTCGAACCGCTGGTGAAGACCATGTTAGGCAAGAACAAAGAGGCCAAGCGAATCAACGCGGAAAGCGTGGGTGGCCTGGCGGGAGCCCTGGAGGCCAACGCCGCCAAGATTCTCGGCGACATCGGAAGCGAGAAAGCCGTCGAGCCCATCTTGGAAGTGGCGGAAAAGGTGGACAAGTGGCCGGAGGAGACCAACCGCCTGCTAGTCATGTCCCGTCTGATCAACTCCCTGGGCAGCATCGGCGACAAACGCGCCCTGCCGCTTGTCTACAAGTACCTGGAAAAGGAGCTCTGGGACGTCCGCACCATCTGCGCCACCGCCATCAACAACATCGGCCACCGCTCGGCCACGGCCGAGATGCTGAAGTTCGCCACCACCGGCGAGCATCCCCGGACCCGGGCCCCGCTCATCGAGGCCATCGGCAACCTGGGCACCGACGAAGTCCTCCCACAGCTGCGGAAACTGGAAAAAGCCCAGAAGGACGTCACCGTCTCCAAATCGGTCAAGGAAAGCCTCAAACGCATCCAGGCCTATGCCCAGTGCAAAAAGGACGCCAACTGCTGGATCGGCAAGCTGTCGGACAAGGAACCCGCCGTCCGCGAGAAAGCCGCCTTCGAGTTGGGGCGCATCGGGGACCAGAAAGCGGTCGATCCCCTGCTCAAGATCATCAACGACCAATCGGAGAACGTCCGCTTCGCCCTCATCTGGGCCTTCGACAAGCTCAGATCCAAGAAACCCATCGAGCCCATCGAAGAACTCATTAAAGGGGAGAAGGGCAGCCGGCGCTTCCAGGTGGTCAACCACAACTACAAGCTGCTCATCGGCCGACTGGGCCGGACCGGTAAATAAGGTAGAAGCAAGCCCCCGCGCCGACGGCCCTCTGCTTTTGGCGCTAGATCAATATTAACTCGTCGTCACCCAGTAGTTCCGTTTCACTCATCAGACGCGCGGTTTCCCTAAGCCTTTCCTCGGAGATATCACTCAGGGTACGCCAGAGTTCGGGGTTTCGCCGGACGCGGCTTTCGAACTCCCGGCGGGAAAGGAACAAGAACTCCCCATCCTTGCCCGCAATAACCGTGGCCGTCGTGGGGATATCCTTGATCAGGGAGATCTCACCGAACACGTCTCCCGCGCGCAACAACGCCAATGGAACCAACATGTGACCTTCTCGCTTCTTAACCTCGGCCTCTCCCCTGAGCACGACAAACAGGCCAATGCCCTTGCGCCCTTCCTCGATGATCACCTGGCCCTTCTTCACTGTCATGGAGATGAAACGATCCAGCACCGCATGACGCTCTTCATGGGGAAGCGCCCTGAAGACGTGTGAGAGAGCCATAAGATTGCTGAGCATGCGCGATCGCGTGAATTTTTTCAGCGCCCGGCCGACGCTCTCAAGCTGCTCGGCCTCCTTCTCCAGATCCGACCGGGCCAACTCGAGCAGGTCCACTTGCGACCGGGCCCGGACCGTAGCCGATCGCGGTTCACTGGACACCAAGGCCATCTCCCCGAACACGGATCCGTCGTAAAGGCGTGCCAGCACCAGATTTTCTCCCGACACCTGCTTGCTCACCTCGACCATCCCGCGCGCCAAGAGAAAGAAGGATTTCCCCGGGTCTCCTTCGCGCAGAATCGTGCTGTCGCAGACAAACCGCCTGAGTTGCAGGTCGCCAAGAAGCTTGGCGAAAGCGTCCTCCGGCAAATCGCTAAACAAGGGGATGGCATGCAGCTTCTCGGGATAGTCGGTCAACCCCTTCTCGTCCGTGGCCAGTTTGGTCGCCAGGCTGCCCAACTCCCTTCCGGCAAGCGGCACCACAGAGTCGATGTTCTCGGCCGCCTTGGTGATCTCCACGCTTTTGAGATCCGGCAACTTCGGCGCGGGCGCCTCCGGAGATACCCGGTCCGAGTCTGCGGAATACAGGCCGGCCAGAACCTCGAGCACCTCGGCGTAGCTCTGCTCCACCGCGGTCAGCATCTTGATCGCTACGATACCCAGCAGGGGAAACCCGGCCTTGGTAAAATGCCAGGCGATCACCTTGTAGACCTCCATGGCCTCGGAGACCATTCCCTGCTTGAGCAGGATGTCGGCCACCATCATGCGGGCCTCGAAACAATCCGGCGCTCCCTGAAGGATCACGATGCAGCGTTTCAGGGCACGATCCCACTGCTCCCGCTCAAACGCCTGGATCACCTCACTCCACAGGTTCGCCAGCGTCCTGGTCCTAGCCATACTCAAACCTCCCACCCTCTTTCACGCTTGACAAAACGAAAGACGGGTCGATATGAAACACGAGGATGGTAGGTAATATAGAGTCGCGAATCAACCATAAGCTTTGCAATTTGACCGAATGCTGTCTCTGCACCGACACGCGCAACTGCGCAATATAACCCCCGCCCCTCCCGACTGGGAGAAGGCCTTCGGCGAAGCCGCCCCTATCGAGGTCGATCTGGGATGCGGTCGTGGCGATTACGCCTGGCAACGGGCCGTGGACTTTCCGGAAATCCACGTCGTGGCGCTGGAAACTCGCCGGAAGTGGGTAATGCGATTGAGGCAACGCTGCCGGCACGAGGGGGTAACCAACCTGCGCGCCATCCGCTGCGACGCAACCCAGGATCTGCCCGTCCTCTTTGCCCGAAACAGCGTCCGGGGCTTCACCGGGCACCACCCGGATCCCTGGTGGAAGAAACGACACCACAAGCGCCGATTGATACGGCGCCAAGTCATTCTGCAGATGGCGGAAATCCTTCAACCCGGGGGATTCATCTACCTCCAAACGGACGTACCCGACCTGGCCGAAGAGATCCGGTCGGTCTTCTCGACCTGCCCGGCCTTCCAGCCCACACCGGCTATGACATTCCGCAGCCGGCACCTGGGAGGACTGCAATCGCACCGGGAAAAGAAGTGCCTGAGGCTCGGCATTCCCGTCTTGAGGCTCGCCTACACGCTCATCGGCCCGGGACCGGCACAGCCATGAATGCTTTGAACCATCCGGTCGTTTTTCTCGCGGACGCCCACCTGCGCGGCCGGTCCGATCCCAACCAGGAAACCCTGGTTGGCTTCCTGCAAAGAGATCCGGTGCCCGGCGGCCTGGTGATCCTCGGTGATTTTTTTGACTTTCTCGCCGGGAAGAACCGGGTCGCGGCCAAGGCGTACCGACCGGTCCTGGATGTCTTCGAACCCTGGGCGCCGATCCACTACCTGGAGGGCAACCACGATTTCGACCTCGACGAAAGCATATTCGGACCGGGGACGGTTGTGATTCACACCGGCCCGGTCACCCTGGAAATGGGGGACGTCCGGTTGCGCCTCATGCACGGAGACCGCACCAGCCCCACCGACCTGGGCACCCGGCTGCTGCGCAGGATCCTGCAGAGCGCGCCGATCCGGTTTGCCCGGGACCGGCTGTTTCACGACGCCGTCGTCTTCCGCCTGGCGCTGGCCTTCGCAACGGTGAGCCGGCGAAACACCTGGCCGGGACGGGCTAACGAAAGCCTGGCGTCCCTTGCCGAGGCCCGGCTACAACTCGAAAGCCACAAGACCGACGCGGCGATCTTCGCCCACACCCATCAGCCACTGTTGAACCGAGTCCCAGGTGGGCTGATCGCCAACCCGGGACCGGCGGTTAAATCCGGTAGCTACCTCAGACTCGAGAACCGGATGCTTTCTCTCCACCGGTTTCCCGATGGACAAAGAATCGCCTCGGAGAAAATACCGGAGTCCGGGTCCCCCGGAAAAACCGAAAAATAACCGTCTTTATCAACACTTGACATTCAAAAGGGAATATCCTATGGTAATCGTCCGGAGTGATTCCATGCGACATTTACTGGTTTTTGTATCGATTTTTCTGACCATCGGACAGGCCTCGGCCGGTACGGTGTGGGGAACCGTAACCCCCGGAAAACCTCCTCCCTCAGCACCAAAATACCGCGACGCCTGCCTATGGCGCCTAGGTTCCGGGCTGAAACCGGCCACCGGCTGGGGGCAGATGATCGTAATCCTGGAGGGCAAGCAGGCTAACCTTTTCAAATCCGCCAAGAAACCCCGGACCGAGATCCGGCTGGAGGGATACGAAATTCAACCTCCCCTGATCGTGGTGCCCGTGGGATCCACGGTGACCTTCAAGAACCAAAGCCCCCAGATCTACTCATGCTCGGCGGAAGGCCCCAACGGATTCCAGTTTTCCGATTTAAAAACCGGGGCCAACCATGAGCAACGTCTCCTCTCGGAGGGCATCGTCGAGATTCGTTGTCACCAGTTCCCCTTCATGCACGCCAGAATCCTGGTGGTTTCCAGTCCCCTGCACACGGAGGTGGGAGCCTCGGGCAATTTCTCTTTCCAGAAAGCCCCCCCGGGGACCTACCGAGGCAAGATCTTCGCCCGGGGGAAGTGGCGCTGGACTGGCGAAGTGAAGGTGCCCGAAAGCGGATTGACGCAGGTGAAGCTCGGACCTCAGGTGACCAAAGCACTACCTCCGCCAGGAGAGGCATCGCCACCCGAAGACAAACCACCCCCGGAGAAACCCCGCGTAGAACCGGAACGGCAAAAACCATCGAAGCCCCCTTTTAAAAAACCTCCTCCGGTGAAGCCCCGTGAAAAACCGGGAATGCAAAAACCGCCGAAGCCGCCCCCCGAGAAGGAAAACGCAGAAGATATGGACGAGCCGACCTTCAAGGACGTGGAACCGGAAATCGAGATCGAGGAAGAGTGATCCCCCAGTGACGCAGGGACAAGGAGAGGATAGTCCATGTCAAAAATCAAGATAGTCATCATCGTCGTACTACTGGTGGGAGGGGGCGGAGCAGGGGCCATCTTCGGGCTGAACAGCTTCTACATGACCCAGATCCAAAACCAGATCGAAGCCCGGCTCGGTGGCGCGGACAAAGGCCTGGTCGACTTCTTGCGGATGAGAGCTTTTGAAGAAATCGAGAAGCTCTCCAGAGAATGCAAAAACGAAAATTTGGCAACTCCCCTGGCCCAGGCTCCCGCTTCCACCGCAAACCTGTCTCCCGAGGCGCTGCAAAACGTCCTGAAGAGCTCCCACGAAAGACTGGTCCCGGTGTTGGAGAATCTGCAGAAAAAGCTCAAAACCGCAAACCTCTCGGTACTCTCACTCGAGGGGCGAGTGCTGGCCAAGCTACCGGACCAGAGCAAGTATGGTGAAAGCCTGAAGGGTTTGCCCATCGTAACGGAATGCCTAAGCGGCGTCTCCCGGGACGGCTTCTACGAGTTGAATAAGGGCCAACCTCCCTTCGCCATGGCGGCAACTCCCATCTTGAATACCCGGGGTAACGTGTCCGGATGCCTCCTGTCCATGAACGCTTTCGGTACGGACATCTTGAAGGAGTACACGGCCAGATCGGGGCTTCAGGCAGCCATCTTCCTGCGCAAGCAGACGGTGACATCCACGGTTTCCGCAAAAGCCCTGAAACCGTTGCTGTCCCAACTCGACTCCAGCGATATCGTCCGGTTTGCGGATCCGTCGGCGGCCGCGCCCCTGTTCATAAGCCCCAAGGACACCGGCTTTGCGGCCCGACCCGTCCAACTGCCCAGCAGCACGGACGGCCTGCATGCCTCGGCGATTCTGCCGCTCGCGGACATGCTGACACCGTTCGCCAAAGCCCAGCAGACGCTGTTCATCGGCATCGGCGCACTCCTGGTCTTCGGGCTCCTGATTGGCCTGCTGCTTTGCGGCAAGCCCGCCACCGGCAAGGAAGCGGAGCGCTTGCGGGATGCGATCACCATGCTGGCGGACGGAAGCGCATCCACCCTGGGCGTGGAAAGCTACTCGGGTGTATACAGGGATCTGGCGGGCAACATCGCCAAGCTGTTTACCAGCGGTACCCGGGCACCCGCGGCCATATCGCCGGAATCCGTCTCCGATATCCTGGGCAAGCCCACCGAGCCCACTCCGACAGATGCCGGCGCAAGCGGCACGCTGGATTTCGAAAGCCTGCTCGCCGGAGAGAAGCAACCGGAACCGAAAGAAGCCGTTCCCCCCGCGAATCCGGAGCCTACCGAAGGGCACCACACCCTTGAAGGAATAGGGCCGCTGAAAAACGCGGCAAACCGCGGAAGCGAAGCAGCACCTCTGGGTAAACCTGAAGAAGCGCCGCAACTGGAAGCGCCCAAAGAGGAGCCGGCTTTAAGTCTAAGTCCGGAGCCGTCCCCGGCCGCACACCCCCCCGCCGACGGAGGGCCGCGAGTGAATGTGCCCAGCGACCTCGCCGGAATCTTCGACGATCAGGATGCCACCCGGGAGGTCGAACCCGCGATACTGGCTCAGGCACGCCCGACCCCTCCCCCGGCAACGCCGGCAATACCAAGCCTGGACGAAAGCATCGAGAACGAACAGATCACCTCATCCGATTACAAGCCGGACGCCACGGTGATTGCACAGGTTCCCGACGAGCTGCTGCTCAAGCTTTCCACCAACGCGGCTGAGGCGGAAACCGCCGCAGCCAAGCCATCGATTATACCCAAGCCACCGGCGCCGGTCATGCCGGCGACACCGGTCATGCCTCCGCCACCGGCGAAACCGGCGGGTGAGGAGGCCCATTTCAAGGAAGTGTTCGATCAGTTCGTCGGCACCAAGAAGCAATGTGGCGAGCCCACGGCGGGGCTTACCTTCGACCGTTTTGCTCAGAAGCTGCGCAAGAACACAGCCGACCTCAAAGTCCGCTACAAGTGCCGCTCGGTAAAGTTCCAGGTGTACGTAAAAAACGGCAAGGCCGCCTTGAGAGCCACTCCGGTCAAGTAGAACCCCCCTCTGTTTGCGCTTCTCCCGCAGTCAGACCATCACCAACGCGAGGAGAAACGCTCAATCCCTTTCATTCAGGATATCCAACTCCTCTTGGATCCGGTCTTTCAAGAGCTCGTGGGTGGGAGTGAGAACAACCTCTTTGCCGTTGATGAACACCGTCGGTGTACCTTGGATACGGGCACGTAGTCCTTCCATCTTCTCGTCGGCTACCCGGTTGAGCACTTCCTCACGTGCCAACTCCTCTATAAACTTCCCGGAATCCATCCCGGTCTTCTTGGCCAGCGCCAGCAGTGTCTCGTTCGAGAGATCGGACCGGTTCTCGAAGAGCAGCCGGCAATACTCCCAGAACTTCCCGAACGCCTGCGCGGCCACGCTAGCCTTGGACGCCTGAAGGGACTGGGGACGGCCCTTGATGGGAAATTGCTTGAAGTACAAGCGCGCCTTGCCTCCAGACTCCAAGACAACCTGCTCCAGAACCGGGGCCACCTTGGCACAAAACGGACAACGAAAATCCGAGAACTCCACGATGACCACCAGTGCGTCCTTCTTACCCAACGGAACTACTCCGTCTAGATTGAAGCTGTGGGTCCATTCAGGGTGGGCCATCTTCTTGCGCGCCTCCACCCATTTCAGGATCTCCTCCGGCCCCTTCTTTCCGGCCATGAGGTAGAAAGTGTCGCGGGCCAGACGAACCGCGGTGGCATGGGAAGGATTCTTCCGCAGGCAAGCCGCCACCGACTCCGAGCACCTCCCGTAACACTTAATCTCCTCAAGCTTTTTAGCCACCTGGGAGACGAACTCGGCCCTGAACTGGGAAACACTCAGGTCTGGAATCTTGTCCCAGGGGATCTTCTCTCCAGCGGCGACGTGGCCAGGCGCCAACCATACCGTGACTACCAGCATAAGAACGCGTCGCATGACACCCTTTCGCTTTTTACTGCTAACCGCTATTTCTCACCGATTTCAGCGGTAGTCCTCGTTTCGCAGAGGGCTAACCGCTATTTCTCACCGATTTCAGCGTGCGAAATACGACTCCATCTTACAAATCGATGCAGGAACTGCAAGAAGTTTTGTAACTGCTCAGGACATCTTGGGGGCATCTGTAGGCTGTTTATTTAAACACTAAAGCCAGCCCCGCTAGGGCCGGCTTTAGTATGGGCCAACCATCTTGGTTTATGTGGCCTTCTTGTAGTCTCCTGCCCTCGTGGCTTAAAGCCTGTGGCCCAACCACATTCAGTCGCTGCTATTTCTTCTTGGCCGGCTTCTTCTTGGCCACCTTCTTCTTCACCACCTTCTTCTTGGCCGGTTTCTTCTTGGCCACCTTCTTCTTCACCACCTTCTTCTTGGCCGGCTTCTTCTTGGCCACCTTCTTCTTCACTACCTTCTTCTTCACTACCTTCTTCTTGGCCGCCTTCTTCTTCGCCATGGTTGGCCTCCTTGGGATAATGGGTGATCCACCGTCTTCGTGACAAAATAAATAATAGCAAATTCTTTACCGAAGACCAAAAAAAAACGTCGTAAAAATGAAATAATTTTCAGGCTGGGATCGGAAGAAAAATACTAACGGACGTTCCGTTTCCATCGGACGATTCTATCTCGATGGCGCCGCCGTGATCCTCGACAACTCTCTGGACAATGGCCAGACCGAGCCCGGTACCATCTTGCCGAGTAGTGAAGTACGGAGTGAACACTTTCTCCAGCACCTCGGGACTCATGCCGCGTCCGTTGTCTATCACCCGCAGCAACAAACGATCACCCCCCCGAGCGGTGATGATCCGAACGGTCCCGTCCTGACCGATGGCCCAGAAAGCATTGGAGAGCAAGTTCGCCAACACGCGACCGATCTGTTCCCGATCGATGGCCACCGGAGGCAGCGCATCGCCGGGATGGTACCGGAGTCTTTCTCCGCCTTGCTCGCTGCGGTACAGGTTTACCGTACTCTCCACCACCGCGTTCAAAGCCTGTACCACCATGGTGGGCTTAGGAAGACGGGCAAACTCGGAAAACTCACCGACGATCTTTTTCAGCGCCGCCACCTCTTCCAGGATAGCCTTCGTGGACTCCTCGAAGATCTCGTCAAAGGCCGAATGGCCGGCAATATAAGCCTTTCTGAGAGACTCGATTGACATCTGGATGGGTGACAACGGATTCTTGATTTCGTGGGCGATCCGCCGGGCGATTTCACGCCAGGCGGCCACCCGCTCGGCCCGAACCAACCTTCGCTGGTAGACCACCAGATCGTCCGCCATGCCATTGAAAGACTCCACCAACTCCCCGATCTCACCCGAGGTCGTCAACGGCACCCGATGTTCCAGATCCCCCTTGGCCAGCCGCCGGGCACCATTCACCAGAGCGCTGACCGGACCCAGGATCTTTCTCGATATCAAAAGGCCTAGAAGCAATGAAATGAAGACACCCGCCGCCGCCGCCCCCACCGACGCGATAAGGATTCGCTGCTGGGCCGCCTTCAGCTTGCCTTCGGATATGCCGGCCACCAGGTAAGCCGATGCTTGCTCGGCCTCAGGAGGAAGAACGATGCGCCGGTAAGTCACCCCATCACGTGCCTGCCAGGACTGACGATCGTCACTCCCGGTCACATCTCCGCCCACGATGACTCGGTCCTGGACATCCACAATCTGAATCTCCGCCCCGGATAGGTTCTCCAGATCGGTGACGAATTTATCGTCCAGCAGCTTGCCGCCGACAAGCAGCACTTCCTCGCGGTTGAAGCTCTTCCGCCCCCCCACTACTACGGCCAAGATGTTCTCGATTTTACCACCGCGCAGCACCTGGACTTCTCGGACCGCCGGCTGCATCTCTTGCCTTGTGGCAAGCTCCAGCGATTCCTCATCCCGGCTGCCGGACCTGGCGGGAAGGTGGCCGCTGGACAGAACCGTCCCGGCACCATCCATCAGGCTCAACAGAGGTAGATCCCACGCCTGCATCCATTTGCCGGCCTCGGGCACCAACGCCCGACGGTTGAGGTTTCCCCGAACCATGTCTACTAAAATGCGTTCGATGGGATCGCTTTCGGACAGGGCTCGAACCTTTCGCTGAATCTCTTGACCGATTTCTGAAAGGTTGGCTCGAATTCCTTCGGCAACTCCGTCCAGACGATCCTGGAACTCCTCGACAAATCGCTCCTCCACGCTGGACCAGGTAAACATCAACACGGCACCGGCCGGCACGAAGGCCACCGTCAAGAAGGCCAGCGTCAACCGAGTCGATAGCCGCACGCCACACCTTCCTATCTGATCAGCCAGATCTGGGCAAAGTCAGTCAGGCCGGTGGCGTCCTGGACTAATCCCTGCACGGACTCGTGAACGAACATCTGCCGGGCGTACTGAAACAGCGGTATCCAGGAAAAGCGAACCTGGTAGCGCCTGGCCATCTCCCGCACCATGGCGCTCCTGTTTTCGTTCACCGGCAACTTTTCCAGCGATCGCATCAGATCCTCGATCCCCGCGTCCCCCAGCACCATCGCCACCAAACCCAGCAACCCAAGCTCCGGATCGGTCGTTTGCGCCAACGGATGAGCCAGATAGAAATCATATCCCCCCGCGTTTACCCGAGCATCGAACGTTTTCCGATCCACCGAAACGACCGACACCACCACGCCGATGTCTACCAGATTGACCTGGATTCTCTCCGCCACCGCTTTTTCCAAAACCCGGTCCGCATGCACCAAGAACTCCAGCACCGGGGGAACCCCCTTCTCCTGGAACATGAGCCGCTTGAAATACTCTTGGGCCGCCTGGGGATCTCCTCGCAGCGGCTCCGGCGACCCCTCCGGTGTTTTCCGGATGACGATTTCGTCCGTAGCCAATCCTTGATCTCCGATGAGGTAGTCCACCAGCGCCTGGCGATCAACGGCCTGCTCCACCGCCTTTTGAAAACCGCGGGGGAACCTCTCGATCCTTTTTGGATTGAAGGCCAAGAAGACCATCTGCACCCGCGGCCCCGCTACGCCGTGGTAAAACCCCGAGCGTCGGGAAGGCCGCACGCGGCTCATGTGCACCTCTTCCAGTTCGAAAGCCAGCCCGGCCGCCCGGGGGGAAGGATAGCCAAGCAACGACACGCGGCTCAGGTAGGGTCTTCCCCGGGAGTGGCCCAAGAAAGCTTCCAGAACCATCTCTTCGCTTCCCTGGCCGGCAACCGACCAGACGAAGGGACCACTTCCGGGGGGATAGGATCCCTTCTCCTTGCCGGCCAACCACTTCATCGGGAGCGGGGCGGTCGGAACCGCCGCCAGAACTCTTGCGAACTCCGCAATGGGCGCCAACAGGCGAATCCTGAAGGCCAGCCGGTTAATCCTTTCGAGCCCGGAGATCTTCGTGCTCCGGCCCCGATGAAAAGCCAGTGCACCTTCAACGGGCGCCAGCAACCACCAGTGCGGAGATGCGGTCTTTGGATGCAACAAACGCCTCCACGAGGCCAGCACGTCTGCGCTGGTGACAGAAGACCCGTCATGGAACATCGCCCCCGGCCGCAGACGGACGATCAACTCCCGGCCTCCTCGAAACTCCTGCGGTAGGTCCTGGGCCAGGCTGGGTTGCAGGACATCATCGGCGGATTGGCGGTACAGCGTGTCATGGATCTGCCTGGCCAGCTCCAGTTCTACCAGCGTCGATACGCGGGCGGGATCGACGGTGTCGACTCCACCGGTGACGGGAACCTTGAGCACACCGCCGTACGGCCGGCGGGTGCCACCGTAAAGATCCCGCTCTGAGCACAATAGTGATATGCCCAGCAGGATCCCTATCCGCCATTTCTTACCAATTTTTGCGGTAGTCATCATTTTTCAACAGCCATAAATATTCACTCACCTTCCCAGCAAGTAGATGCGGCTCGCCGATTCGCCCGGCTCGACCGCCGCCAGCAAAGCCTTGATTTGTCCGCCGGCCCCGAATCTGCCGCCGGCGACGGCAACCACGTTCCCGACCACCTCGCGGGTTTGCCAGAGAACCTCCTGGTGGGAAATGATCCGAAGCCCATCCGGCTCGCCGGGCCACACCCGATCGGAAACAATCAACTCCGGGGCCTCGTCCCGGTCGAGGTTGACCACCCCGGCCCCCGCGCCCGCCTCTTCCCAAAACGACCGCGCCTTGAAAGCGGAGTCCAGACGAAACACCCGACCCGCCCGGTCCACCACGATCATCCCGGGGGGCTCCTCCCGTGCCGACTGCCAGCATCGTAGGGTCAAGAAAGCCCCCGGCAAGGAATAGCTGTTCCCAGACGACTGGTTGATGTCCGCCACTTCGACCCGGGGAAGATAATGGTTCGTGCCGGGATCCGGCTCTCCGTAAACGATCCGGGCGCGCTGCTTCTCCCGGTAAACACACAGGGGTACCTTTTTCAGCTTGCGGATGGGACGCAAGTCGCTGCCCCCCCAAGAGAGAACCTGACCGACCCGCCGGTTGAACAGCTTGTAGAACACCTCGAAACGACCGTCCTGGTTGAAATCGGCCACCAGCAGGCTGCCCATCGGATCGCGCACCCGGACCTTCGCCTCGGGTAAATGAGACAGGCTGTGGGTAACCAGACGCCGCGGCGTGCCGCCTGGGTCGGCCGTAACGTCCTTGAGAGAATAAACCTCGATGGCGTCCGCATAGAGCAGAACCAACTCGGGATTCCCGTCCCCGTCCAGATCACCAAGACCCAAATCGAGCACCCGCCGGGGCACATAGAGCAGCTCGGATAGGTTCCAACTCCTCAACGGCGGAGGCGCCCGGGATTTTCCCAATAGCAGCAGGATCTCCTGGTCCACCCGGGTGGAGACAAACAGGTGCTCCTTGGCCCCTTTGGGCACCGGATCCACGAGCCGATCCCAGAAGGGAACATGCAACGGGGTCAAGTCGGCGGTCACGTGGATGGTGCCCTGCTCCACTCCGACCACACAGCGAAGAAGCAGGGCGGCCCCGTAACCCCGGGCCTCCTCGGCCGCCTTAACGCCTCCGGCTCCCAACGGCAGCGTCTGTCCCACCACCGGGCCGAACTCCATCCGGTAGACCAGCAGGCGCTCCAGTTCCTGGGCGATGCGCCCCTCCTTCCCCAGGATGGAGTTGTCGCCTTCCACCACGACAGCCACGGCCGGATCGGACATCTTGGTTTTTTGCAGAACTTTCTCGAGCCGCTGGTACAGCTTGTCGGCCAACTGCTGCAGCGCCGGACCTTCGGCGGCGACTATACCCGCAACGAGAAGAACGAGAACAAGGCCCGCCAGGCAAAACGTGCGTTTCAACGAAACAGTCCCTCCGGTATCCGCTCACCCCGATCCGATGCCGGCGCCGTCCCCCCATCCGAGGTCATGTCCGGCTCCTGGCTAAAACTGCTGGAATGGGAACGCGGCTCGGTCCCCTCCACGAACACCTCGAGCCGGGCTCCAGCCAGCCGGGGCGGGGCCAGCAGCCCGCTGCCGGGATCCACACGGGCAAAGACCGCACCCGCGGGCGCGCGGAAATCCAACCGGGGCCGCTCGGACAACGCCGCTTCCATGAACATCACCCAGATGGGCAGGGCGGTTCCGGCTCCCTGCGCCCACCCGGTGCCCATCCTTTTGTGATCATCGAAACCCACCCATACACCAGTGGCCAGATCGGGCGAGTATCCCACGAACCACCCATCCCTCTGCTGATTGGCCGTTCCGGTCTTCCCGGCCAGGGGACGGTTCAACCTCAGGGCCTTTTTCCCGGTTCCTTCTTCTACCACGCTCCGCAGCAGGGAGGTCATGACAAACGCCTCGGCCGCGCCGATGGCCGAGACGGGCTCCGCCGGTTCGAACAGGTCCATGGGTTCGCCCGCGCCATCCAAAACCGAGGTGATGAACACCGGCTCGGCGGCCAGGCCGCCGGATGCGAGCGTGGCGTAGGCGTTGGTCAGCTCGAGCGGCGTAACCTCCGACGCACCCAGGGTGATTGACAGGTTGCGGGTCAGGTCCGACCGGATGCCCAACGCACGGGCCATGGTGATGATGGAGTCCACGCCGATGTCCGAACCGACCTTCACCGCAATGGTATTGATGGAATGGGCCAGCGCGTAGCGGAGCGAAACCGGCCCGACGAACACCCTCTCGAAGTTACGGGGTTTCCAGGCGCTCCCCCGCAGGCTGGCGCGGTAGACCTCGGGCGTGTCCATGAGAATGGTTGTGGGCGTGTAGGCGCCGGTACGGATGGCAGCGGCATACAGGATGGGCTTGAAGGCCGAACCGGGCTGCCGCCGGGACTGGACGGCGCGGATGAGCGAGGATTTCTTGAAGTCACTGCCCCCGACCATAGCCATCACATGATGGTTCTGGGGATCGATGGCCACCAGGGCACCCTGGACTAGGGGCGGCTGACTGAGACGCACCGCCAAACGTTTCGGATCCGCATTCTCGATTTCCACTTCCACGACATCCCCGACGCAAAGGACGTCCGTCACCGATTTCGGTTTCTTGGTCCGAACCACCGGGGAAAACTTGCGCGCCCACTTGACCTGAGAAAGACCCAGTTCAGCCCGGGCACTGCCCAGGTCCACCACCGCGACGGCCGGCTGACCACCTCCCCGGATCTCCACCACCGGTACCAAGACCCGGCAATGCTCGCACGGATCGATCCAACTTGACTTCCACGGTTTTTCGGATGTATCCGATCCGTCGGGAGGCGGGCGGAGAGTCCATATCTTCGAGCCGGTGCCCGCGGTCTGAGCCCGGTCTTTCAGCGCCGCCAGGTCTTCTAACGACAGTTGGGCCACCGGGCCCCGATAGCCCTGCCGCTGGTCGACGTCCCGCAGGCCCCGCTTAATCGCCGCCTGGGCGGCTTGCTGCAAATCCAGATCCACCGCCAATGAAACGCGTAGGCCACCCCGGTACAACTCCTTACGGCCCAGCTTCTCTTCCAGCAAACGACGGCAATGCTCCGCGTAGTACGGCGCCAGCCGGAAGAAATCCGTGGACTCGCCAACCACACCCAGGTCCTGCGCCCGCGCCTGCTCGATCTCCTGGCCCGACGCCATCTGGTTGTTTTCCATCTGGTCCAGCACCCAGTTCCTGCGCTCGCGGGCCCGCTCGGGGTGGCGAACGGGTGAGTAGCGGGCCGGGGACTTGGGCAAGGAGGCCAGCATGGCGCCGTCTTTGAGACTCAACTCGTCGACGTCCTTGCCGAAATAGAACCGGCTGGCTGCCTGGACTCCGTAGCAGCTGTGACCGAAATAGATCTGGTTTAGATAAAGGCCGAGGATCTCATCCTTGGTCAGATTGGACTCCAGGCGCAATGCCAGGAGAATCTCACGGATCTTCCTCGAATAGCTGCGCTCCGGTCCCAGGATGAAGGTCTTGATCACCTGCTGGGTAATGGTGCTGCCACCCTGAACCACACGTCCCGCCACCAGGTTGCGGAAGAGCGCCCGCAGCATTCCGGTGAAGTCCAGACCGGGGTGGTGATAAAAATCCGCGTCTTCGGCGGCCAGGAAAGCCTGGCGCACGTATTTGGGTATCCGCTCCAACAAAACCACCGTGCGCTTCTCGTCGTACAGTTCGGCGACCACCCGGCCTTTCCGGTCGACCATCCGAGTCACCTGGGGAGGCCGGTAGTCCTCCAACGAATCGAACTTGGGCAGGGAAAAGCTGAAATACAGCAAAATCCCGCCCATGCCTGCAATCGCCAAAAAGACCAGGCAGGCCGCTGAAACGAGCAAGCGCAACCCCCAGCGTCGCAGACGCCCTGGCTTTTTAACCTGCGCTTCTTCGGGTTGCGTCATGACAGCTCCGGTTCGGTAATCTTAGGAGAATTCCGGACCCGGTTCAATAGCCCATAAAAGGGCACCAACGGGAGATTGGGATAGCGGCCCTCTCGTCATGCGAGGGCCGCTATTTTACCTCCATTTCCGGTCGCTTACTGCTCATCCGGATCG
Source organism: Deltaproteobacteria bacterium (assembly GCA_030622135.1). Classification (GTDB taxonomy): domain Bacteria; phylum Myxococcota; class B64-G9; order B64-G9; family B64-G9; genus JAUXGL01. The sequence continues at coordinate 9,746 of JAUXGL010000030.1, read as the reverse complement.
ACGATTATCAAATCGCTATCTTCCGGCTCCGGCTCGATCTGCAGCTCGTCGGTGGCGATCTCGTCAACCTCCGCCTCCGCCTTGGCCAGCCTCACATTCCTTTCCAAGTTGATCTTGGCGTTGATGTACCCGGGGTTCTTTTCCTGCGCCTGCCTAAACTCCACGATAGCGTCATGCAACCTACCGGCGCCCTCGTATGCCAGCCCCAGGTTGTTGTGGATGTACGCGGGAACATCGGGGTCTTCCCCGTCCTCGACGGCGGCCTCCAGCGCGATGGCGGCATTGGAGAAGTCCTGCTTCAACAGGTATGCATACCCCAGGTTGTTCCAGTAGTACCGGTTGTCCGAAGACAGGGTCACCGCCTTCTCGAAACAGTTGATGGCCCGGTGCCAATGGGAACGGTTCAACCAAACCCGGCCAAGCAGGTTGTGAGCCTCCGAGAGCTTCGGATCGACGGAAAGGGCGTGGCGGATTCTCATCTCGGCTTCGTCGTTGTCCTTCCGCGCCAGCGACAAGCGCGCCAGCTGAAGCCAGGGCGATCCCACCTCCGGGTCGATCTTTGCCGCCAGCAGGAACGCCCGGGCGGCCAGTTCGGGCTTCCCGCCCAGGCGGGCCGTTCTGCCCAGCAAGAACGCGGCGTCAAAGTCCTCCGGGTCATCGTAGAGGGCTTTTCCCAACTCGATCATCGCGGCCGCCCGGTCCCCGCTCTCGATCAGCTCCTTGGCGACCTGTACGTGATCGGTGGGTTGTGTGTCTACGTGCTCGAAGGCGATGTCGGGCACGCTCTCGGACAGATCGATGCCGACATCGGCCTCTCCGACCTCCGGTTTCGACAAAACTGTTTCATCGACCACCACGATCGGCGCAGCCGTCTTGACCGCCGGCAGCTTGAATTCAAGGACCTCGCGCTGGCCTCCGTCCGGAGACCCGCCCAACCACTCGCATCCGAATGCCAGAAAAGCAGCCGACAGGATCGCGATTGTTGAAATCATCCCTTTTTTCATTGCACGAATGTCCATGTTCATCCTCCTTTGTTTGGGTCCAGCCTGGTGAATTGCCAGTTTTGTGCCAGGCGGGAAAGCCCCGGAGGAGAACGCGTAAAAGCTACAAGTATCAAGCTATTGGAACAGGACGCCCGTTGGGCTACGCGCGCCCGGCGAGCCGGATTGTGTCATCCGGTACACATATTCAGCCCTCATTTCTCATTTGTGGCTGTTGAGAAACGAGGACTACCGCAAAAAAAATTGTGAGAAATGGCGGTTAGAATCCGGAGTTGCCGGTCGGCTCGCGGGAGAGGGGACCCTGAATGCTGCGTTTCAGGTGCTTGGCCTTACCATAGTAAACGTGGTGGGGGGGGACGATCTGCATAACCGTGTTGAGCTTCAAGACAGCCTCGTCGGCATTGGTGGACTTGATGATGTAGGCCTCTTCGTAGAACTTCTTGGCGATCTTCTCGAGACCCTGCAGGCGCTTGCCGGACAGCTTGTAACCGGGGTAGTACTTCAAGGAGGCCTTGTAGGACTTGTAGGCCTCGGGATACCGCTTGTTCATGTGAGCGTCCACACCCTTGACGAAGTAGTTCTGGCCAAGCTTTTCCTTGATTTGCTGTCTGTACTTTCCGGCTCCCCCGGCGATCTTCTTGTCCAGCGCTATGGCTTGCTTGAGAAACCCGATGGCCTGCTTCACCTGCCCCTTGTTCCTCGACAACTCCATTCCCCGGCTGTAAACGCTCTTGAACTTCTTGAGCTTGACCAGCTGTTCGGTGGCGCCAAACGCCTTGGCCTTCTCGATGACCTTGTCGATCTCCCCGTTCTTGTACAATGCCAGCAACCGGCCGCGCAGGCTGCCTTTCTTCTTGGATTCCTTCTTTTTCTTCTTCTTGAGGGTACCCGTCTTGCGCTTATTCATTTTTTCCAGTTTGGCAACCCGACTCTCCTCCTTGCCAATCTCTTTCACCACCGCTCGCCTAAGCGCCATCGCTTTCTTGTGTCCGGGGTCCCTCCGGAGAACTTCGTCGAATCTCACCAGAGCCTGTTTGTAGCTCTTCTCCTTCATCAGGGCCTTACCCTGGCCGACCAGATCGGCCTTGACTCCAAGCTCGATGTTCCGCTTCAGGCCGGCGACTTCCGCATAGCACTCGCTTTCGCCACTGACCTGGTTGATTACGGAAATGGCCTCATCCCAGGCTTTCTGCTCGATGAAATTCCGCGCCGTCTGCAAGGCCGTCTGGGCGCTCACCTCACGCACGATGAAGTCTCGGTAGTCCAAGGCAAGCCGGTTCTGGGGGTCCAGCTTCAACGCGAGTTGGATGCTGAGTTGAGCCTGCATCCATTTCTTCTCCTTGACCAGCGACCGGGACTCCTGCATGTGCTTATCAAGCTCCTGCTGAATCCGGAGACGGTCCTGGCGTTGGAACTCCGCCGGGCTCCGGCCCGGGGGCTCGGCGGGGCCGGAAACAGCCTTGATGAGCAGCAGGATAAAGAGGAAACCGAGCACGCCGCCCCCTCCGTATAACACCAGCTTCTTCTTGAGGAGATCCGCCAACAAATCGGCCAAGAACCCTCCCCTCCCCTCGGGAGGCATGGGATGGGTGGAAGTAACCGCCTGGATCTGCGCACCTCGATGCCCCGACACAGCAAAAGGCATATTGAACTGGAGTATGGTGCTGCCAATCTCTATCTCGTCTCCGTCCCCTAAAACGGCTCTCTGAATGCGGATGCCGTTGACCAGCGTGCCGTTTCCGGAGCCAAGATCGGCAATCACGAAATCGCCACCCAACTCCTCCAGTATGCAATGCCGGCGAGAGCAGGCTATGTCCGGAAAAACCAGATCGTTGTCCACACCGCGTCCCATGGTGACCTGAGCCCGGGTAAGCTCAATCTCGCGCCCCTCTTCCTCGCCCCGAACAACCACCAGGAAAGGATACTCGGGCGGGCCCAATTCGGGCTCATCCCCTAAGATCAGAGTCTTTTCCCGCGCGGGATCGTCCCCAATGGGCTCGGCAGCGCTGGGCTCGGCAGCGCTGCCGGTCGACTGTGAAGCGTCCCGCAAGGCTTCCGGTGTCCAAGACTCGGTATCCTCCGGATACATGGGCTCGCCTGCGTCCGGCGCTTCCCTGCCGTCCTCGCCGTTTGAGGGCGCCTCCTCATCCTGAGACCAGGGCATGCCGTCGGTCGGCTTGGCCGGCGACGGCACGCCCTGCGAGATGAGATCGGCAGCCTCCCCGTCAGCGGATCGCCTGCGCCTCCGCGATCTCCGGCGAGGAGCAACCGGCTCCTCCATGGTATCTCCCACCGACTCTCCGGCTTCCTTCGACGACAGCCTGATATCGTTGGTTTGCTCCTCCACCAACTCTTCGTCTTCGAAGACCACATCGTCTTCGTCTTCCCCGAGCGTCTCGGCGTCACCCTCGAAAGGATCCTCACCCACCAGATCCTCGTTCTCCGGGAGGGATTGCTCCAGCTTGCTACGGATGTAATCGGGGACATCCAGCTCGCTGGTGGAAATATCCTCCTCCAGATCCTTGTCGCCGGAGATATCCGCGACCAGATCCTCGTCGCCATCGTTGGTGGCAACAATGTCGTCGTCCCCGACCAACTCGAGATCGTCGGACTCTTTCCCGTCGGTCAAGTCCGGCTCCCTTTTTTTGGGCCGGTCCTCCGAATCCGTCATATCGTCACCCAACCTTTATCGGCCTCGGTCCACGATCTTCTCGAACAGTTTCTTGGCATAAAGATGCCGGGGATCCACCGTGTCGGGAAACGTGAGCATGAGCTGACGGTAGATGTTCTTGGCCTGGTCCAGCCGGTTGCGGTTCCTCTCTCTTTCCGCCTCGAAGCGATAGTTGCGGAACTTCCGATCGAGTTCCTTCTCTATCTTCTGAACCATCTCGCTGGACTCGAGGTAAACCTCCGGACGGCGCTCCTCTGGAAACAGCTCCAAGTAATCCCTGGCTTTTTTAAAGAAAACCAGTGAGCGATACAGATTGGGAGGAGCCACGTTCTTGGTCTTGTAACGTTCCTTGGCAATCTTGAAGGCCTCCTCCGCCGCCGCCTTATCGGGAGGCGGGAGTGGAGTTTCCTCAATGGATTTCACCACGACCGCCCAGCTTTCCTCCGCATCGGCGTTGTTGTAGTTGACCATGCTCAAGAAGGTAATGCGGTTTTCCTCGTTCTCCAACAACTGCTTGCGGGGAAGGTTGAAAAGAATATAGTTCGACCACTTACCCAACGTAATGGGAGCGTGTCCTACCAGCATCCCGTTGAGCTGGATGGCCACTTCCTGCTTGTTGTCAATCTCCGCTACCGCGTAGTTCATTGTTGCCCGCCCGTTGGCATACTTGAACTTGAAAGTCGCCTTCACCCGGCAATTAATTGACACGGAGCCCAGCCCGTAGCGATACGCCTTACCATCGGAATCGTACCGGCCGGGAAGAAACTCCTCATCGGAATGATCGATCGAACCGCGGACAAAATCCTGACCTCCCTGGAAAAGCTTGATGACAATCAGGAGGAAAAGCAGGCCGGCTACTGCGATCAATACGATCTGCAGCCTCCGGTTCAATCCCTTAAACCAGGTCGCGAACTTGCCGGCCAGTTCCGTAAGGGGACCCGCCAACCTCGTCTTCGATCCGCGGCCTTGTGCCTGCGGCTCTCCGCTCGAGACTTCCGCCTCCCCGCTGAGTTCGCGTTGCGCCCGCGGATCGGTTCGTTTCCGCATTCCGGCCGACCGGATAATGCCTTGCTGCCGCCCGGCCAGCTTCGCCGGAGTCATTCTTTCCCGCGGCTGGCGTTGCCTGGCCCGGCTCTGGGCGACAACGGGTTTTGCAGCCCCAGCTCCAGCTGGAGTTACCGATCGCCGGCGGGCCGGCTTCTTCACCGATCGTGTGGACTTGCTCTCCTGAGCCTCGAAGCGCACCTTGGCGCCGCCCAGCGTGATAACGTCACCGGATTTTAGAACATCCTCCCGTACCTTCCTCCCGTTCAAACTGGTCCCGTTGGAGCTGCCCAGATCCTTTAGAATATAGGCTCCGCCCTTGTCCCGGATGCTTATGTGCTGGCGGGAGATGCCCGGATCGGGCAGAACCACGTCGTTTTCCATGGTCCTGCCAACGGTGATCTCGATCCGATCGAAGGCGTAGTCCCGGCCCTCCTCCGGACCAGCAAGGATTGTCAGCCTGAAGCCCAGCGCTACGTTCCTCCAATCGATTTGACGTATCGGAAAAAGTCCCGGGTTAGAAGGCTCTCCTGACTAGGCACTTGAGATGCTGAGATTCATCGATCTTGAGTCACACCTACAAACCAGGTGCAGCTTTGCGAGTTTCACCGAAGCCTCCAAACGCCCGCGAATCGGCCTTGTGCCGCGAAGTATGCGGCGCTAAAACTCGCCGGTCATGAACTGGAAGACTATGGGGCCGAACAAAACCAAAAAGACCGTGGGGAAAATGCAGGCAATCAAGGGAAACAGCATCTTCACCGGCGCCTCGTTGGCCAGCTTCTCCGCCCGCTGGGTTCTTTCGATTCGCATCTGGGTCGACTGGATCCTCAGCACCTTTCCCAGGCTGGTGCCCATGCGATCCGCCTGGATCAGGGCGGAGATGAAGGAGGAAAGCTGCGGCAAACCTACTCGGTCGGCCATCATCCGCAGGGCCTCCTCGCGGGTCTTCCCCACCCGCAAGTGCTTGAGCATCAGATTGAACTCCTCGACCAGCGGCCCCTGTTTACCCTTCTGACAAACGGTCCCCACGGCAGCCTGGAAATCCAGCCCGGCCTCGACCGACAAGGTGAGCAAGTCCAGGTTGTAGGGCAACTCCCGGACGATCTTGAAATGACGCTTATTCACCTGATCCCTAAGCCAGCTTTCAGGGAAAAAGAATCCGCCGAGAGTAAAGAGCAGCACATAGAGATAGGAAGCGTTCAGCTCTACGTTATTGCGCAAGAAGTTGATCAGGATCAACCCGAATATGGTAAAGCCGAGACAGGAGAGCTGCTGCATGCTCATAAACTCTTCCGGAGTCAGGCCGCCGACTCCCCCCGCATTCATGACCTTCCGGGAGATGCGCCGCTCATAGCGAGGCCAGACGATCCGGCGGTTGTAAACGGCCATCTTCCTCAATATCACCCTACGCATGGCCTTGAGCGTCGAGCGGTCATCCAACTCCTTGGCCTCTGAGAACAACGACTTGAGCAGGACATCCCACAGGCCGTAGGCGAGAAAGAACACTCCTCCCAGCACCAGCAGAAAGATCAATAAGGACATGAGGCTACCGATCAAATCACCGCCCATGTGCGGGACTCCTTATCCAGGCACTTGAGATGCCGAAACCCACCGGTCCCGAGTCACACTTACAAACCAGGTGCAGCTTTGCGAGTTTCACTGAAGTCTCCAAACACCCGCGAGTCGGCCCAGTGCCAAGCCGCCTTTTGACAAGGCACTAAACGTTGATGTTGACGATCTTTCTAATGATCAGAATCCCCATAACCTCCATGAAGATGATGATTCCGACCAGGATGTAGCCGAACGCTTGTTCGAACATGGGCTGCATCAAGTCCGGTCGCATCCAGTTCATCACCACCCCGAGCACCAGGGGGAGAGCGGCGACGATCCACCCCTGCAGCTTTCCCTGGGCTGTCAGCGCCTCGATCTTGCCCTCCAGGCGAAACCGCTCGCGGATGGTGGCCGCGATGGTGTCGAACATCTCGGCCATGTTGCCGCCCAGCTGTCGGGAAATGGTCGTGGCGGTCACCACCAGGTCCAGGTCATCGCAGTCGACCCTCCGGGCCATGCCCGCCAGGGCGTCGTCCAGGGGCACACCCAGCTTGATCTCGCGCACGAATAGACCGAACTCCTGGCTGAGCGGAGCCGCCGACTCCGAGGCCACGTGCTCCATGGCCTGCGGGAACGTCAGCCCCGCCTTGAAGGCGTTGGACATCGCATTCAACGAATCCACCAGCTGCCGGTTGAACTTATGGATCCGCCGCTTGCGAAACATCTTCACTATCAGCGTGGGCAGGAAAAACCCGCCGACGGCCAGGATAATGGCGAAAAAGATACCCAAGAAAAGAATGCCGATGAGCATAAACAACGCGGTGATGCAGATGTTGAGTATCAACAGCTGCCGTCCGTCGACAAACAAGAACATGTCGGACAGATCCCGCATCGACTTGGCCACATACTTTTCCTGATAGCGCTCAAAAGCCCGGCTGAGCACGCTCATGATCAGGAGGGCGAACATGAACACCGCCCCCATGATCACCAGGAAAACGATCCCTTTGCCGAAGAGGAACTCCATGCTTCCCTCAAATCGCTAGGCACTTGAAAAACCGGAATTAACCGATCTTGGCTCACATCTACAAACCAGGTACAGCTTTGCGAGTTTCATCGAAGCCTCCAAACTCCCGCGAATCGGCCTTGCGGCGGAGCGCGGCGAAGCCGTGCCCATTGGTATGCCGCGATTTTTGCGGTGTCAATCGGCCCCTTGGAATCCGCCGGTAGGCAGGCGGATGATCTGGAAGGTCCTCTCGCGCTTGCGCTTCAGGGCCTTCACCCGCTCGCCGGTCAGCAACGTCTCGATGGTTGCCCGCGCGCGCTCCTCCTCGCCGCCGATGTCCTCCGGATTTCTCAAGCTGAGTTGCAAAGCTCCAAGCTGGGACGCCAGGATGATGATCTCGGCTTCCTCGGGAAGCACCATCACGGTTACCGAGTTATAGTCACGTGAGTCCTTGTCCAGCGCCTGGACATTGGTACTGCCGGTGATCTCCCCGGTGGCCAGTACGATCACGTTCTGCAGCAGGGTCACCGTCACCATCTGGTCGGTCTTGGGATCCTGGAAAGTGCCCAGGATATCGATGTGATCGTTCGGACGCACCCATCCGGCCACGGCCGAGGCGCCGCTGATGTCCAGGCTGATGGCCCGGCCGGCCTTGCGCACGATATTGCTCAACCGCTCGAAGGCGCCCTCGGACCGGAAGTGGCTCCACAGAATCAGATCACCCCGTTGCAGGGGAACCATCAACTTCTGACCGCTCACCTTATCGAACTGCTCGGGCACAACCACGCTGGGGGTCACGAACTGCTCGGGCATCTGCCTCTTGGCCACCATCCCAGAATCCAGCACCGCCCCCTCGACGATGTCCCGTTTCGCCACCACCACGGGCTTCAGGGTCCAACCCGCCTTGATCTTGGCCTCCTTGCGCTGGATGGTCTGGTAGGCCAAAAACGCCGCCAGCAACCCCAATACCAGAGCGACGACCAAAGGCGTTTTCCCCTTCAACATAGCGTCTTCTCCTTCCCGAAAAGACTCACAAGACCCCCCTCGGGTCCGGGGTACCCACAAAGAGACTCGCGGCACCAAAAACCGCAGAAAACCACGCAATCTCGAGCAGTTTTGCGGATTATAGCACCGAGGATCGGGTTGTCAAAAGCTTTTTCCTACGGAAGCCCGATACTAACGAATGATGACCTTGAACTTGCCCTTGGTGATTCTTTTCTGATAGGGCATCTTGAGCCGAAAATTAACGAAGGTTACTCCTCTAAGTTTTGGAATCCAAGTAAACGTCCCTTTGCTCCGGTTGTGCACGATCGTCAGCAGAGCAGGCTTCTCCACCTTCATGGACTGGAAGCCGGGAAAATCCATAACCCTTTTCCCTTCGTCCAATCTCAACTGTACGACGCTGGGCGTATTGGGTTTCTCCCGCGCCCACGCATCACCGGCTGCAAATATGCCGGTAAGAATGAGAGCCACCAAACTGGATGTAATAACTAAAGAGCGATTCTTCATATCCCACCTCCAACCAGAATGTGTCCTACTCCGATCCCTCCACAAGATCCCGTAATCCTTTGGAATCGGGAAGCGGCACGGCCTTGCTCTCGTCGATGCGTGAAAGTGCTCCCGTGCCGTAACTATCCAGTTCAAACTCCATAACCGCAGACCAGCTTATGCGGACAAGACCGAAGATGGGCACCCGAGAACTGATCCAGTAGTCAACCGGAGGCTGATCGGTCTTCGGAAAAACCACGCGCACGTGGTCGGTCTGAATCCACCCCATGTTCGTGTACACTTTCTTCTTCCCGAGGTTGCGAACCCGTCCCCCCTTCTTCGCGCAACTTTCCCCGTCCCCTTTGGCACAGGCAGGAGCGAGCGTGTCTTCGGTTTGAAGATCTTTCAGGGGCAAGATCATGGGCACGCGATTTCCGCTGCGAATGTAGGCGGCCTTGACGGCCCCGGGATCGCGGGGATCGCCCGCCACCAGCATCTTGAAGACCAGTGCCGGATACTGCTGCTGGGCTCCCGGCTCCGAAAACTCGAACTCTACCCAGTACTGACCGGGCTTCAGCGGATGCTCGATGTCGGCATGGACAGGTATGCTAACCTTCAGGCGAACCTGTAGACTCCCCATGCCCACCTGCTCGCCCGAGACGCACATCTGATAGGCCACCCACTCCCCCGGTCGAATCTTCAGCTTGGGCCCCAGCATTATGGCGCGGGTGTGCTTCATCAGGCGTTTGGAAACCGACGCTTCCCCCGCCCGGGCCATAAAGCCGCCAAGCATCAATACGCACAGGGCGACCACCAGGTGCTCGGCAAAATACTTTGAGCATCGATTGCGTCTCATGACCTCACTCCCGGAATCTCCCACCCTCTTTCGCGGCAACCCCAATCAACCGCGCACCATTGGCATCTTGCGCGAGGCCAACGTGCCAATTCGTTCACCGTAACTGTGACAACGGACATCGCGAGTTCCTTT
>JAUXGL010000159.1 GCA_030622135.1 Deltaproteobacteria bacterium | reverse complement strand
CCAGACCCGACCCCATTCCCCATCCCCATTCCCCTGGCGGGTTTACCTCGCCGGTAAAGAAACGCTCAACGGTATTTGCCCGGTCAGCATCTTCATCCCCGCTCCGGCGAGCCGGAGGTACCAGTCGTTGGGCACGCTGATGCCGTCCTGATCCAGCGCCAGGAACTGTCCGGTGGTGGGTAGTTCCCCCTGGGTGGCGACGGCCTTGAAGATGGCGGTGGCCTCGTCCACCTCGTCGAACATGGCGATGTAGATCTGCGTGCAGCCCGAATTCTGCGCCTCGTAGAACTGCCGGTGGAAGAAGCTGCCGCCGTTCCTGGGGATGCTGTTGAAAACGCCCGGATCCTGTTTCAGGTTCGCCCAGGAGAAACCCGGCCAGACCACCGGCAGGTAGTCCGCCCCGGCGTTGCCGGCCTCGATGAGGTCGGGACGGATGTAGTTGGTGTTGAAGCTCACGACCCCGGCTTCCGAGTTGTAGCGGCCCACCGACCAGGGTGAGATCACGTCGAAGCTGCGGTAGACGCTGTCGTAGCCGGGCTGGGAGTCCCCGGTGCCGGTCCGCCAGTTGGTGGGCACGCCGCCCATTACCGTGGCCCGGTAGCGGGGGGTGGGATTGTTATGGAAGAAGTCGATCATCTCCAGGGCGTCTTGAGGTGTGCCCGGCCGGTCGGTAAAGCCGAAGCCCCAGATGGCCACCAGCGGCCGGCCGTCGTGGTGCAGGTAGGCCGGGCTGGAGGTAACCCCCAGATCGTCCACCAGGTGCCTCCAGTCGTCCTTGAACTCGTCGACCAGGATGGCGTCGGCCCCGCTGATGTCGTACATGATGATGAAGGCCCGGTTGTACTGCTCGGCCCCGGCCATGGTGTTTTGGACAACCTGGTCGCACAACTCCAGGCCTCCCCCGCTCAGCACGCAGTTGAACCGCTGCAGAAACGCAGCGTCGATCCCGTACTGGGCCATCCATTTCAGGTGCCGCTTGACCGTCTTTTGCTTGTAGGCCGAGTACAGGGCGGCGTTGCTGCCGTCGGAGTACTGCATGCCCGTGTTGAACAGCTCGTCGGCGTCCAGCTCGGACAGGTCCGGCCACAGGTCGAAGGTGGCGTTGGCCGGAACCGGGTCCTGGCTGCGAAACCAGTGCACCCAGATGTTGCGCTGCGAGCCGTCTCCCCGGGCGGCGAACCAGCCCTGGTAGCCGGTCACGATCTTGCCGGCAAGCGTGGAGGTATCCACCGGCGGGAAGCTCTGCGAATCCGCGCACAAAAGCATCCAGCCGGTGGCGATGCTCCACCCCGAATCGCCCCGGCCGGTGTCGTCGCCGTCACAGGCCGTCGGGTTGGTGTGCCAATTGCCCATGCCGAGGAACGTCCCGCACCCGGGGCCCGCCGCCCCGCAGTCGTTGTACCCCGCCTCGACCTTGGCTTCCGTCCCCGTAGCCACGCACAGACCCATCCATCCGGCCTCAAGCGACCGCCCATTTGCGTCCACGCCCCGCGCGGGGCTCCCGCAGGCGCCGCCCACGTGCCACTCGCCGCGAATCTGGCCGGAGCAGACAGAGGTATTGGAAGCGCAGTCGTCGAACGTATTGACCACCGAAACCCTCGCCGGGTCGGCCGAGCAGACCCACACCCAGCCCGCGTCGATCCTGTACCGGTGAAAGTCGATCCCCTCGACGTTCGTGTCGGTCACCCCCGGACCCGTCCGCCAGCGCCCCACCTCCTGGTATCCCCAAGGACACCAACAGGAAGCGCCGGGGCTGCCCTCGCGGGCCATCAGGATGGCCACCGGGGCGCACTTGCCGTCGATGCACGCCTCGCCCGCCGTGCACCCGCATTCAGAGACGCAGCTCCCCGCCTGGCAGATCTTCCCGCCGCCGCAGCTCGCCTCGTTGCCCCACTCCAGGCACCCGTCCGTGTCCCAGTCGGCGCACTCGTGCCAGGAGGTAGACGAGGTGCACTCCCGGTCGCCGTTCTGGGGACAATCGTCGCTGCACTCCAACTGGCACTGTCCCAGGGCATCGCAGATCTCCCCTTGGGGACAGTCTCCGCAAGATCCTCCGCAACCGTCCGGACCGCAGTCCTTGCTGGCGCAGTCCCCGGTGCAACAAGCGCCGTTATGGCAGACCTGCCCCACCGGGCAATCCTCGTTGGCAACACACTCGGGTTCCGGTTTGCCGCCGTCGGAACAGGCTGCGGCGAACGTCACCGCAAAGACAAAGCAGAAAACCCGTCTCATTATTTCTCCTACCAAAATCTTGCCGCTGGTAAGCGTTTGCGGCATGGTAACAGGAAGGGTTGTACCAGAACCGGAGGTGAACTCCCATGAAATCTATTCTCATCGTGCTGGTCATCGTGGTCGCCTGTGTCGGCGGCTACATCTATTTCAGCCAACCGGACGAGATTCCCAACATCACGCTGAAGGCCTCGGACGGTCGAACGGTCGATCTGGACGCCATGCATCTGAACCAGGAAGAGCTTCTCCTGGTCTTCCTCCTGCCCCAGTGCCCCATCAGCAAGTTCTCCCTGAGCCTGGTGAAACAGCACTATCCCAGCTACTCGGCCAACGTCGCCTTCGTCGGCCTGCTCTTCGGCAAACAAGACCAGGCCGAAAAGTTCAAATCCGATCAGCTGATCCCCTTCCCCGTATACGGCCTCCGCGACACCACCGATCCCTACGCCGTCAACAAGCTCATCGACACCGTAGGCACCTCCCAGGGCAGCCGCTCCGCGGTCTACGGCGGCACCATCGTCGTGGTCAACACCGACCGCAAGGTTTTATTCAAGCTGGAAAAAGACGAGGTCCGGCAGCTCCCCGACAAACTGGCCGATTTGGGGTACTAGCTGGGGTCCATGTAGAAACGTGGCGAATACGCTGTAGGTAAAAATTTTCATATTCGGCGAATTCATGCTTGAGCGTAACTTCTTTAAAGGGTATATAGCGTCGTTTGAAAATGGGGGGGAGGCATGAGCAACCAGTGAGTTTCGAGACCCCATGGACGTAAACAAACTGCGCAACATCGGCATCTCGGCGCACATCGACAGCGGCAAGACCACGCTGACCGAGCGAATTTTGTTCTACACCCGGCGCATCCGCAAGATGGGAGAGGTACGCGGAGCCGACGGGGTGGGAGCCACCATGGACTCCATGGATATCGAGCGCGAGCGCGGCATCACCATCGCCTCGGCGGCCACCAACTTCTCCTGGTCCGGGCACCACATCAACATCATCGACACGCCCGGGCACGTGGACTTCACCATAGAGGTCGAGCGGGCGTTGCGGGTGCTGGACGGCGCCGTGCTGGTGCTGTGCGCGGTGGCCGGAGTGCAGAGCCAATCCCTTACCGTCGACCGGCAAATGCGCCGCTACCAGGTACCGCGCCTGGCCTTCGTCAACAAGTGCGACCGGGTGGGCGCCGACCCCGTCCGGGTGCGGAACCAATTGCAGGAGAGGCTGGGGCTCAACCCGGTGCTGCTGCAACTGCCGCTGGGGCTGGAAAAAGATCACCAGGGTGTCATCGACCTGATCCGCATGCAGGCGATCGTGTTCCGGGGCGAATCGGGCCAGGAGGTGGTGACGGCCGACATTCCCCAGGAGCTGCGCCAACCGGCGGCCCGGGCCCGCGAGGAGATGCTCGACTGCGTGTCCATGTTCTCCGACGAGTTGACCGAAGCGCTTCTGGAGAATCGCGTCGACAATGACCTGATCCACACAGCCATCCGCAAGGCAACCATCGCCCGGCAGCTGGTCCCGGTGCTGCTGGGCTCGGCGTACAAGAACAAGGGAGTGCAACCGCTTCTGGACGCGGCGGTACGGTACCTGCCCGCCCCCGACGAGGTCACCAACCCGGCCGTGGACCTGGAGCATGCGGACGAGACGATCGAGCTCAACTCCGATCCCGACATGCCCCTGGTGGCGCTGGCCTTCAAGCTCGAGGACAGCCGCTACGGGCAGCTGACCTACCTGCGCATGTATGCCGGCAGGTTGCGGCGGGACGACACGGTCTTCAACATCCGCACCGGCCAGAAGCACCGCGTGGGCCGGCTGGTGCACATGCACGCCGACGAGATGGAAGACATCCAAACGGCGTCGGCCGGCGACATCGTGGCCATGTTCGGGATCGATTGTCGCTCCGGGGATACCTTCACGGACGGGACGATCAACGTCTCCATGACCTCCATGCACGTTCCCGACCCGGTCATCTCCCTCTCGATTCGCCCCCAGGACGGGGACAGCGAGACGAACATGGTAAAGGCCCTGCGCCGCTTCACCAAGGAGGATCCCACCTTCCGGGCAAACGTGGACGCGGAGTCGGGCGAGATGATAATCCACGGAATGGGGGAGCTGCACCTGGAGGTGTACATCGAGCGGATGCGCCGCGAGTACCAGACCCGGCTAACCTCCTCGCCCCCGCGGGTAGCGTACCGCGAGACCATCACCCGCGCCGCGGAGTTCGACTACACCCATAAGAAACAGACCGGCGGATCGGGCCAGTACGGCCGGGTGGCGGGACGCATCGAGCCCATGCCGGAGGGGGATTTCGAGTTCGTAGACCGCGTGGCCGGCGGAGCCATTCCCCGGCCCTTCATCTTGTCGGTCGAGAAGGGGTTTAGAAGCATGCTGGCCCAGGGACCGCTGATCGCGGCCCCGCTGGTCCAGGTCCGGGTGGTGGTCGACGACGGGCGGGCGCACTCGGTGGACTCCAACGACCACGCTTTCCAGGAGGCTGCCCGCGGCGCCTGGCGGGACACGGTAAAACACGCGGGGCCCCGCATCCTGGAGCCGATCATGCGCGTCGCCGTGGAGAGCCCCCCGGAGTTCTCCGGCGCGGCGATGGCCGCCTTGAACCAGCGCCGAGGAACCATCATCGGCTCCCAGGAAGAATCCGGCCTGACCCGGGTGGAGGCAGACGTCCCGCTGGCCACCATGTTCGGCTTCGCCACCACGCTGCGCTCGGTCTCCCAAGGCCGGGCCGAGTTCACCATGGAGTTCGCGGCCTACCGCCCAGTGCCAAACTCGGTGGCCGAGGAGTTGATCGAGCGGGCACTGCATAAGAAGGACCAGTAGACTCTTAGTTCGTAACTTCTTCGCATTGTGCGAAGATCTTCGGAGGATGCAAATGGTACTTCAAGTCCTGCGCGGGTCATTTGGGTACGGCGGCGTAGTTTGCCGTGCCCTTGGGTGCAGAGCCGCGCTGGGGAGGGTTTGATGTCGAACCTTGTAAATCGGCTAAAACTGCCCCGGGCGCCGGAAGCGGGCGAGTTGGTGGTGGTGCTGAGCCGGGCCGGGGTGGGCAAGACCAGCTTCCTGGTCCAGGTGGCGTTAGCGGAGATCCTGTCCAAGCGGGACGTGGTACACATAGCCCTGGGGCAAACTCTCCGGGACATACAGCAGCGCTACGACACCTTATTCGCCGACCTGGCCGACGCGAGCGGGTTCCCCGATCGGGACGCCGCCCGCGCCGCCATCGCCTCCCGACGAGCCATCCAGGCCATCCGGCCGGGAGATCTGTCCCCCGACCGGCTGAAGACATGCCTGGAAGACTTCCAGCAACATCTGAACTTGCATCCCGCAATCGTGCTCATCGACGGCTTTGACTGGACCGCCGAAGACGGCGGGGATCTCCT
This sequence comes from Deltaproteobacteria bacterium, assembly GCA_030622135.1. Lineage (GTDB taxonomy): Bacteria > Myxococcota > B64-G9 > B64-G9 > B64-G9 > JAUXGL01. Next base: position 6,484 of record JAUXGL010000159.1, on the reverse strand, counting down.
GGCCGCCTACAAGAAACTGGCCCGCGGTTTCAAAGCGGTCCTGTGGTTCTCCGGCCTGATCCACGGGGAATCCGATCCGCTGCAACTCCTCCCGGCGGCGATCGACCTGGCCATATCCCTGGAACCCGACGGCTCCAGCGTACGTGCGCGGCTGCTGAAGACCTTCGACCGACCGCCGCCGCCGGAGCCGATCCTCTGGCTGGATCCAACCACGCTGCTGGCAATTGACACAGAACCGGTGCCGTGCACCATCCTGCGGGAGGCGTCCGGCTTCACTCTGCTGTCCGGAGGCGCCCGGGGGGCGGAAGCCGAGTTTGGGGCCTGCGCCGAGAAATACGGAGTGTTTGAGAAACACTTTTCCTTCGCGGGCCGTAAGCCGGCCCGGACCCGCGGCCTGGTGCTGCTCACGCCGGATGAGCTCCGCCAGGGAGACGTGAGCCGCGCCTACCTGGAATCCCGCATGAAGCGCAAGTACCGCAAGACGGAAGACTTCAACAAGGTGTTGCAGTCCATCTGGCACCAGGTCAACCCAGCCGGCGAGGTGTTCGCGGTCGGGGTAATCATGCCGGACAAGACGGTAAAGGGAGGCACCGGCTGGGCGGTGGAGCTGGCCAAGCACCAGAAAAAGCCCGTGCACGTCTATGACCAGGAGCACGACGACTGGTTCACCTGGACTTCGGGCGACTGGCGTCTTGCCGCGCCTCCCACCATCCGCCACACCCGCTTTGCGGGGACCGGCACCCGCTCCATCACCCCGGAGGGGAAAAGGGCCATCCGCGAGCTGTTCGAGCGAACCTTTACGGAATAACCGCAGAATAACCGAAGCCTTACCAAGAAATCCAGGCGCGTGTTATAATTCAGCCGGAATTTCCCACCCCATTTCCGGTCGATCCCAATCTCCCGAGTAAAAAGGGACACTTACGAGAGGACCACAAGTAAATTATCTCACTAGTATAGTGGCACCGCGTATATTGAGTTCCTTTGGGAAGTCAACAGGTTAGCTCGAAACGTAGGGGCACCAGTGGGAGATTGGGGCACATTGACAAGCCAGGATGCTGCTTCTATCCTAGTGTTCATATTGAAACGTAGCGAACCCAAACAGAAACCCAATGATTTCGAGGTACCCGTCCTGGGAAAATGGGGCTGGTTCCGGGCGACTATCGGCCTGCTGGGAGTGGCGATGTGCTCCTGCGGCCCGGTGGATCCGGGCGAACAGACCCTGGCCCGCTGGACCCGGGCCCCCGATCCGGTGGTCTTCGGGACGGAGATCCATCCGCTGCTTTTGGACAAATGCGGTGCTTCCGGCTGCCACGGCCGGGACACCACCTTCCGGATTCACACAGAAGACCCGCTGGACCCGGGCGCGGTGGTGAACCACCCCTCCGAATTGCCCGATCCGCTGCGGGCGGACTATTACACCGTCCTGGCGTTCTCCGATCTGGACATTCAGGAGCAGAGCCGAATCCTCTTGTGGGGAGCCGGCGCCGAGCCCGCCCATCCGGGCGGGAAGGCGCTGACCACCGACGAGAGAGCCGAGCTGCTGAAGTGGCTGGAGGGTAATCCATGAAGATCCTCCGGCTGCTCGTGCCGTTCCTTTTGGTATCGATCGCCGGGACGGAGACCCGGGGCCGGAACTTCGAAGGCCGGGACGTTTACCTGCAGGTCATGACCCAAAGCGTTCCGGTGCGCTCGGGTCCGGGCGGATCCTACCAGGAGATCGGCCGGGTGGGCATGGGACAGGTGTACCGGGCCCTGGACCGCAGCTCGGACGGAGCCTGGTACCGCGTCCACCTGACGCGCGGAGTGTCGGGCTGGGTGCTTTCCGAGCTGGTCTGGCCCTACGAGATCGTCGACGAGAGCACCTTGTCCGAGGCCGGCGGTTGGCTGGATCGGTACATCCTGGGATCCTCGAAACTGTCGGACGGAAGCTTCACGCTGGCCATGTCCGCCGGCGCGCTGGGCACCGACGGCCTGTTCGCGCTGCGGCTGGGGTTCCAACCCAGCAACTACTACCTGCTGGAGCTGAGCGCCGCCCAGGCGGCCGGCAGCATCGGCAGCCTGCTGACCTACCGGGCGGAGCTTCTGATCATGCTGGGGCCCTGGCGATCGCTGGTGCCCTTCGCCGCCGTGGGAGCGGGCGGGGCCACGTTCTTGCCCCACCGGCACGCCCAGTTGTTCCGATCCAGCACCAATCCGGTGGTCAGCGCGGGCGGAGGCCTGCTGATCACTCTGCGGAAATCCGTGATCCTGCGTGTGGACATACGGCGAATAATGATGTTCTCCTCCGACAAAAGCTGGGGAGCCATGTCGGTTCTGGGCGGCGCCATGCTGGTTTATTGATTATTGATGGTGGACGGATGAAAAAAAGCAGGCTCGGCATTTCGATAACGTTGGCCGTGATAATCCTGGCGGCCTGGGCGCCGGTGTCGCCGGCCGCCTGCCCGGAACCGCCGGAGACGGAAGGCGCCGGACGCAAGGGCCTGGCCAAGAGGAATTTCGAAAAAAGCCTGCGCCACGAGGTAAACCTGTTCGGAGGAGTCTACGCCAGCGAGGTCATGGGCACGGCGTCGCTTACCGGGGTTTCGTATACCTTTCATATCAGCGAGGACTTCGCCCTGGAGACCGGATTCTCCTACGCCTGGCTCAGCTCGGCCATCGCCCGGCCGGTGGAGCGTTTCGCCGGTTATACCTTCCTGGAAAGCCACTCCGCCTTCGTCTACAGCGGAAGCCTGCTGTGGCACCCGTTCCACGGGAAGTTCATGTTCTTCCGGTCGGCGGTCCCCCACTTCGACTTCTACTTCAAAGCCGGCGTGGGCATCACCGATAGCCTCACCAGCAAGGGGCTGACCTACAGCGCCGGCGCGGGAATGAAGATATTCGTCTCCTCGTGGATGTCCCTGCGCGTGGAGATCTGCGACAACATCTACGTCCAGGAAGTGCTGTCCACCCAATCCCTGACCAACAATCTCTCGGTAACGCTGGGAGTCGGTATTTGGATTCCCTTCTCAAAATCATAGCCCCGCAAAAGGCGCGGGACACCGTCCGTTTCATCGGACGGTGCAAAAACGGACTCTTGCAAGGCCGACAACCGATGCGTGGACGCCTCCGGCGAAACTCGACTCAAGTGCGAAGATCGCGGCTTCTCAAGTGCCTTGCCGGGCTTTTGTTGGCGGCGTCGGCCGGCCTGTCCGGGTGCGCCACCGGACCGGTGGTGGGGCGCGAGGTACTCGCCGATCCGGCCATGCGCTTCGCTCCCGGCCAACCTATCGAGGTTCTGGACCCAAAAGCCCGAATGCGCGCCCAGAGCGGGGCGCCCATGCCGCCCAACACCATCCAGACCGCGCTCGATTTCTCCAAGGAGCCGGGAAGCGACGTGGACGGCACCTGGTTCTCCTCCTCACTGCGCGCCGCGGTGGAGATCTTCTCCGGGTTCGCCCTGGAAGCGGGCTACGGCCTTTCGGTCAGGAATCTCCTGATTCAGAAGCTGGACGGGTTCGCGGGCCCCCTGCCCTACGAGCGCTCCCGGCACGGCCCGGACGCGGCCCTGGTGCTGGACGACGGTACCAGCATACTCCGGGGCGGCTACCGTTACCGGACCGCCTGGGACGGCGAGCTCCACGAACCCTCGGTGAGCGCCCGAACCTTGGTGTTGCGCCACGACACCGTGATCGAGGTCGGCTACCGCCACGGCATGGCCACCATCAAGATCCCGGCGGCGAAGCTCCCGGCGGAAGGCATAGTCGATGAAAATTACCGCGTCGATCGCCTCTACGCCGCGCTGGAGCAGGGATTCCTTCCCGGCTGGAACCTGAGGCTGGATGTGGGAGTCATGCTGGAGGAAGGCTTTCTGCAGAACCCCTTCCGCATGGTTTCCCTGTGGTCCCAGCGTAACCCGGAAACGGGCGACCTGGTGGGCGTTCCCCGCACAAAGCCCGAGCACCACCCCACTTCCCGGTTTCGCTGGGGAACGCTCTTTAGGGTGCGGCGCACACTCCCGGCGCTCAGGTCCGTGTTCGAGCTGGGCGCGGGGCACGGTTCGGGAAGCTGGCGAGTGGAACACAGCCTGGCCCAGGCGGCCTACCTGCAGCGGATCGGAGAACAGTTCACACTTCAGCTACGCGCGGGCGCCTACCACCAGACCCGCGCGAAGTTCTACCGGGACGAGTACCCGGCCGCGCCTCCGGGAGCCTACCAGTCGGCGGACCGAACGCTGAGCTCGTTCGTGGCCTGGTGGACGGAGCCGGTGCTCTCGTGGACCATCATCCCAAAACGGGGCCGGGTGCTTTCCATGTTCAAGTACCTGACCCTGGTGCTGGGCGCCAAGGTCACCAGTATCGACTACGCCTGGGAAGGCCTGGACCAGGACAACGGATTCACTGCCTATCCGTCCCTGGCCGCTCGACAGACCCGCCGTCGCTTCGACGGAGGGATGACCTTCGGCGGCTACCTGGGGCTCGAAGGAGGATTCTGATGAAGAGATTTACGGCAAAGACCGCCGCGACCGCGGCGATCTTGCTTCTGTTCGCCTTCAACCTGCCGGCGGATCCAACCCCCGCGGAAAAACCGGCCCCGGAGCCCGCCGCCGCCCCCGTCCTGGATACCCAGGCGCTGGCCGAGCTTTCTGTGGAGCACTCGAGAGCGCGGGACGCGCTGTTGGCGGTGGAGGCCCGCCTGGCGCTGATGGCCGAGAAGGCGTTCGACTCCCGACTGGTAGTGCGGTACGAGGGCTTCGTGGACCCGCCCTTCGAGCTGGCCCGGGTAGAGCTGGATCTGGACGGCTCCCTGGCGTACCGCAACGAGTTCTCTCGGGCCGCCAGCTCGCAAAATATTAAATTGTTCGACGGGCACCTGCCCCCCGGACGCCACGTCCTGCAGCTGCGGGTGTACGCCCGGGGGCCCGATGACCCCGAAGGCACCCGGCCCGGCTACTTCGCCGGGAGCGGAATGACGGTTCATCTGCGTCCCAAGTCGGTGTGCCGGGCCCGGTTCGAAGCCGACTCGGACGGGGACTCTCCCGGGCGGGCGGTGCTGAAGCAAGCGGAACCCGAGGGCGAATGGGAGATCGATATCGAGGCCAGCTTCGAGACCGAAGCTCTATGAGAAAGGCAAAATGCTCCAGACGCTGATCCTGCTGATGCTCATGGCCGGCCCGCCGGAGGGCGGGCTCTCCGTCGGTCCCCAGGGTCCGCTGCTCGCCTGGCTGATGCAAACCGGCCGGATGCAGGAACGCATCGACACGAATCGCCTGGACCGGATACTGCGCCGGGGCGAGGCCCTCTACCTGGACGGTGGCTCTCGCTCGGCCGCGGCGCTCTTCGGATCCCTGCTCCTGGATCCCTCCTTCTGGGAACTTTCCAAGACACCGGCCCACGACAACCTCCGCTACGACCTGGCCGGAGCGATGATCCAGCAGGGTGCCTACGGCCGGGCGCGGGAGATCCTCCTGGAGCTGGTGTCGCGGACACCGCCCAGCGCTTTCCGGGCGCCGGCGTTCCGCAAACTCACCGACCTGACCCTGGGGTCCGGTCAGTACGAGCAGAGTCTCGTAGCCCTGGACGCACTACCCAAGAACCTGACCGACGACGAGAATGACGAGGTAGCCTACATGAAGGGCCTGGCCCTGGCGGGCATGGGCTATGCCCGGCAGGCCCAGGAAACACTGGCTCACGTGTCCCGCCACAGTCGCTTCCGCGCCCCGGCCTATTATCTGATGGGCGTGCTGGCTCTGGAGCAAAACAACTCCGACGCGGCCACCGGTCATTTCTGCTCCATCGTTCGCCAGCCCGCGCGGGCCAAGTACACCTTCTTCGTCTCCGGAAACACGATCGAGGTGATCGATCGCGCCTGGCTGGCCCTGGCGCGCATCCGCCACGACGAAGGGCAGTACGCCTGGGCCATCGAGACGTACCAGAAGATCGTGAAGGGATCGCGGGTCGAGTTCGAAGCCCGGTACGAGTCCGCCTGGTCGCTGTTCCGCGCCAACCGGTTTGCGCAGGCACGCACGAAGATCGAAGAGCTGATCGACGAAAACCCGCGAATGGTCGACTTCCCCGCCGCGTTTTTATTGCTGGGCTACTCGCTGGTGGGAAACTGCTTCTTCGATCGGGCCAAGAAAGTGTTCGCCGGTCTGGAGGACCGGCTGGCCTCCCCGATCGAAGACCGGGAGATGGGCCCGGGAATAAACCTGCCGGTGTTGCCCACCTCGATCCGGTCGGCGGTGCCGCCCAACCGTTTGGAAGTCTCCGCCCTTCGGGCAGCCGCCCACACCCGGGAAGCCGCCCAGCGGGCCCGCTGGCTGCTCGAACAGCTAGGACGGGTGGCCTCGGGCGTGCCCCAGAAGTCCCGCCCGCTACCCGGCGCGCAGCTCCATGACGATCTTTTGGCGGACCTGTCGCGGGCACGCTCGCTCCCGCAGCAACTGGCCGACCTGCGCTTTCGTCTGGGCCCGGGCAACCAATCGAAGCACCAGCAACTCGACCGGCTG
>JAUXGL010000114.1 GCA_030622135.1 Deltaproteobacteria bacterium | reverse complement strand
TCCCACCCCATTTCCGGTCGATCCCAATCTCCCGTGTAAAAAGGGACACTTACGAGAGGACCACGAGTAAATTAACTCACCAGTATAGTGGCACCGCGTATATTGAGTTGCCCTGGGAAGTCAATATGTTATATCGAAACATATGGGCACCAATGGGAGATTGGGGGGGAGCTTCACTTCTTGACATCATGATGCCTCCATGATAGCATCATGATGATATGCGAACGACATTGACACTTGACGATGACGTGGCCGCAAAGCTGAATCAGCGTTGCCGGGAGAGCGGCGAGAGTTTCAAGGCCGTGGTCAATCAAATGCTCCGTGATGGCCTGAACGTGCGCCAGCAACTAGCGCCTGACGAACCGTTCCACATTCGAGCCCGCCCACTGGGCCTGCTTCCCGGCGTGGACCTGGATAACATCAGTGAGGTGATCGAGCAGCTGGATGGGCCGGCGCACAAATGATCCTGGTCGATGCCAACGTGCTCTTGTATGCCTACGACGGCTCCAATCCTCTTCATGAGGCTGCTCTTTCGTGGTGGGAGGATCGCCTGTCCGAACCACAACCGGTGCGGCTGGCCTGGGCGACCATACTGGCGTACATCCGCATCGGGACCCACCTGCGAGTATTCGAACGGCCCTTGAGCATCGAAGAGGCCGTGAGCCATGTAGCGGCGTGGCTCTCCCGCCCGATGGTCGGAATCCTCGATCCGGGGTTGCGCCACTGGTCAATCCTACGTAGCCTGCTGGAGGAATCACGCGCCTGTGGGAATCTGGTCACAGACGCCCACCTGGCGGCCCTGGCCATCGAACACGGGGCCACCCTTTGCTCCACAGACCGCGATTTCGTCCGCTTCGAGGGATTGAAGTGGCAGAATCCACTGGCCTGATCTCGGCCGGTGAACTCGCCCCGACTATTCCAGCGCGACAAGTCCATCATTTCCCTGCAGCCTGCACCTGTGATTCCCATTCCCACCCTGCTTCCGCACGATCACAATGCCTGTCGAGCATAGTTCAGGAAGAACCAGGATCTCCCACTAATGCGGAGTATATGATTATGCGCAGTTCCGGTGGTTACACCCCCTCCTGAGTTGGCTGACAGGTACGATCAACTCCGCATAATCTTAGGGTTTCTGAAAACGAAAATCTTGCAAGGATTCTCCGCGACGTGCAGATCGGTGGTACCGGTGCTCCGGATGATCCTCTCCACTTTAAGAACAGGCATGACCAGCATCACTTCCGATTCGAGATGCGGCCGGATGGAGCGGCCTATCGGCACAAGGTATCAGAGCCGGAAGATATGCGAGATCACCTGACTAAGGTGGCGGAGCCCTTTCTCCGACTCGTGTTCGACTTTGGCTACGAAGACAAAAAGAACAAAGACGATCAAGGCATTGCGCTGAAGCCATTTCTCGCTCAGTACGCATATGGTTTCGAGACGAGGTTCAAGACCAAGCGAGACAACCGGGAGGTTTTGATGGACAACCTCCTCGGTGGCTTCTGCGGTCAACAGGAATCGGGGTGGAAAGAGCACTTGTTCCCGAAGGGGGGGATCGGGAAAGCCTTGGGGAGCGTGGACCTCAAGTTCTGCGTTTTTCAATCACTCAAAGGGTGGAAGGACGTGCTCGCGGTCTGGTACACCCTACAGACACCGTCGAATGACAACTACCACCTCGTTGATTTCGAGTGCACGATCCAGCAATCGGACAGAATGGATGAACTACCGACGCCGGAATCAGCCGGACGAATCGTGGCTGCATACTCCGAGTTCTACGAGAAGGTGGTCGCGAGGGGGTTCCTGTCTTGGCATCCAATCGACGCTTCGAATAGAATTTTCCAGGACAGGTTTTTTTCCCTCCAAGCGAAAATCCTCATATGTTGTCCGATCGCCGCGCAACGAGATTCTCACGAGCGGCTCGGTCGGCCTCGCGAGGTTCCTTTCGAAGATTTCGCGGGGGCCCATTTCGCGGGTACCCAAAGAGGTCACATCGGGTATCTTCTTCTTGAGGTAAGGGAAATACTCGACGTCCCACCAAGGGTTCTTGTCAGCAAGATCGTTTTGGAGCACTTTGGCGGAAACCGCAGATATCGGCTCGTAGGGTGGTTCCTTTCCTGTCCTCTGATAGGAGAGCTTATCTGGGATCAGGGCTGACGCATGTATTCCATCCTCCCCCCCGCCCCCTCCCGCCGGCGGGAGGGGGGGTAATGTGCTGTTATCTATGCCGTTATCGTGGAAAACTCCCTCCTCTTTCTGGGGGATGGTGGAGGTGGGAAGAGTGCGACGAAATAAACTTTGGATTTCCTTCTGGTCCGGAATTGTCATGTGATTACCAACAATTGTGAACAAAAAGAAACACTTACGTCAGGGCTGATTTGCCCTGAGCCTTCCAGAAGCATGTGATTCCCTCGGCCCGGGAGCCAACATCCTATTTCCTTTTTTGGTGTCCAAGTCCCTCGCTTTCGCTGGACACTACAATCATTACACATATACTACCATGAAATCACTCCTCGGCTAACATTTTAGAGGGCCCAACCCAGGAGATTCTCTCTGGACGTGCTTGAGGCTTTGAGGCGCTGCCCTATCCGTAGTACCGTGCCGGGCGTGCGTAGAGCGGAAGGAGAAAATGGATGCTTGCGGATCTGGTGGTTCGGGCGCGTTCAGTGCGCAAATTCGAGCAGGCAGAACTGGTGCAGGTGGAGATCCTGCGCCATCTTGTTAACCTGGCCCGGTTGTCCCCCTGCTCGGCCAACCGGCAGACGCTTAAATTTTTGCTTGTAGCCGATGCCGAACGCAACGCGGTCGTGTTTGGCCACCTGGCCTGGGCGGGATATTTGCCGGACTGGCCCGGACCCTCAGAGGGGGAACGGCCGGGCGGATACATCCTCCTGCTCAACGACGAGGAACTTGGCCCGCTGAAGGAGGTTGACGCCGGAATAGTCCTGCAGAGCTTGGTGCTGGGAGCGGCCCGGGCGGGGCTGGCCGCCTGCATCCTGGGAACGGTGGATCGGGCGAAATTACAGCCGGCGCTTGGTCTCCCCGCGCGTTTTCGTATCCTCTACGTGTTGGCCCTGGGCAAACCGGCCGAATCGGTTGTGGTGGAGGCGGTGGGGCCGGACGGGGACGTCCGCTATTGGCGGGACGTAGACGGGTTGTTCCACGTACCCAAACGAACACTCGACGATCTCATCGTCGAAGTGTGATCGTCACATACGGCGCACGGCGTCCACTGGTTTCCGGGGAGGGGGTTTGGGGGAGAGGTCAATCGTGGCAGCAGCGGAAGCCCACGCCGATCTGGTGGTATTGGGGGCCGGCGTTGTTGCGGAACCAGCAGGTGAGCAGCACTTCGATGGTGTCGTCGTAGTCGCCGCCGAAGATGGGTTTGACGAAGCGGCAGTCTCGGCTGTCCGCGCAATCGGCCCACTCGGCGACGTTTCCGCTCAGGTCGAAGACATTCTGGGAGCTTTCGCAGCCCGACATCTGGCCGGTTTGAAGAACGTCTTCGTACTGGTCGAATTCATTGCAGGTGGCCGTTTGGTAGGTCGTGCCGTAGGGGAAGTCATCGGCTGTGCTCCCGCCGCAGGCGTATTTCCATTCTACGTCCGTGCACAGGCGCTTTCCCCGCGCTGTGCAGACGGCCTTGGCCTGATCCCAGGTGATGTCGTCCCAGGGGAGCACGTTCGGACGGCTGCAGGCATAGTTGGTGTCATACCCGCGGGCGGTGTCGGTGGCGTCCGGCCGTGAGGCTTCGTAGATGTCGATGTAGAAGGTGTTGCCCCCGCCCATATCCACTTGCAGCATTTCGTCGCCCATGGGTATGTCTTCGTCCACGTTGGTGTCGCCCGCGCAGCAATAGCAGTTGTCCATGTTGGTGTCCCCGGGACAATCGCAGTCGTTGTCCCGGCCGTCGCAGATCTCATTGGGTTCGGGAGTGCCGGCTACGGCTGAGCACTGGGTGGAGCTTCCGTCGGCCGAGCAGATCATCACGCCGTAGCGTCTGCAGATGCCGTTGCCCGCGGAGCAGGACTGGTTCTTGTCGGGGAAGGGCTCGTCGACCTGGCCGTCGCAGTCGTTGTCCAGGTTGTCGCACAGCGTCTCGGTGGCCTGGTAGGTGCCCGGGTAGGGGCAACCCCAGCTTCCGTTCTGGCAGCGGGGCACAATGCCGGCGCACACCCCCTCGTCTTGGCAGGTGATGGTCGGGGTCATGGGCTCCTCGTCGATGGATCCGTCGCAGTCGTCGTCGCCGGCGTTGCACTCCTCGGTTCCCTGGAAGGTGCAGGCATACTCGCACCCGTCGACGGCGTTGCCGTTCAGATCGTGGTAGCCCGGGTCGCAGGCGGCCACCGCGCAGGTTCCCAGCACGCACTGGCCGGTTCCGTGGGGCGGAGCGCAGAGGCGGAAGCAGTCGCCGCAGTGTTGCAGGCCGGATTGGAAATCGAAGTCCTCGTCGGTGCCCCCGTCGCAGTCGTCGTCCAGGTGATTGCACATCTCCTGGATGGGAAGCGGGGCGGTGCAGCCCACGAAGGCCCCGCCTATACAGGACTCCACGCCGTCGCCGCACTGGTTGCTGCAGGGATGGGTCAAGTCTTCGTCGGTGAGGCCGTCGCAGTCGTTGTCCAGTGTGTCGCATTGCTCGGAGGTGGGCGCCGGGGGAGTGGCGCTGCACTCCTGGGTGGATCCGTCCGCGCTGCAAATGTAGGTCCCGGTGACTTCGCACTCCCCGGTGCCCTCGAAGCAGGTCACCCCGACCAAGGGGAAGTTCTCGTCGGTGAACCCGTCGCAGTCGTTGTCCCGGCCGTCGCACAGTTCGTCATGTTGGGGTAGCAAAACCGCGTTGCAGATCGTTCCCACACCGCTGGGGGCGCAGACGTACACGCCCGAGTTGGTGCACTCGCCCAGCCCCTCCGAGCATGCGCCCCCGACGCCGGAGAAATCCTCGTCGGTTTCCCCGTCGCAGTCGTTGTCCCGGCTGTCGCAGATCTCCGTCCCGGGCTGGCCCGGCGTGGCGGTGCATTCGGTCGCGGTGCCGTCGTTCGAGCACTTGGTGATCCCCACCGCGTTGCAGATGCCCAGCCCCACCTCGCAGGGTTTACGGAGATCGGGGAAGTCTTCGTCCCGATCGCCGTCGCAGTCGTTGTCGTATCCGTCGCAGATCTCGGGGGAGGGCGGGACCTCTCCGTCGCACACTCCCCACTTGCCCGAGGCGCATCGCTGGGTTCCTCGTTGGCACAGCCCGGTGTCCACCCCGCAGGAGCGGAAGGCGCCGTCTATGCAGTCGCAGCCCTCGTCCACCAGTCGGTTGCAGTTGTTGTCCAGCCCGTCGCAGGACTCGTTTTCCGGCCCCCGTGCCCCCGTGCATGAACCCCACTGGCCGGCTACGCAGTGCTGGATGCCCGCGTTGCAGGTGCCGATGTTGATGCCGCAGCGGCGCGATTCCTCGCCGCACTCGCAGCCGTTATCGACCGAACCATCGCAGTCGTTGTCTAGCCCGTCCCCGCAGACTTCCTCCGCGGGTTCGGTGCCGCCGGCGCAGGGGGTCCAGCGGGACTGGCCGCCCTGGTCCCCGCAGGTCTGCACTCCGTAGGTGCATTCGCCCAGGTTGGAGCCGCAGGTCCGCGAGTCTCCCCGGGTGCAGGCGCAGTCTTCGTCCACCGCTCCGTCGCAGTCGTTGTCCAGGTTGTCGTCGCAGGTTTCCTGAGGATCCGGACCCTTTTCACCCTCGCATTCTCCCCACTGGCCGTTGTCGCAGGCCTGCTCGCCCTTCCGGCATATTCCCAAGTCGGTGCCGCACGGCTGGGTTTGCCCCGGATCGCAGGGGCAGGCCTCGTCGGTCAGATCGTCGCAGTCGTTGTCCACCCCGTCGCACAACTCCTCGGCGCCCGGATGGATGTCGCCCCGGTTGTCGTTGCAGTCCTCGCCGCCCTCGCGCACGTCGCAGTGGAAGTCACCGTCCAGGTCGGTGCAGGTGGGTCCCTCCGTGCACTTGCCAGAGACGCAGCGGTAGCCATCCCGGCAGTCCGCGTTGTTTTCGCAGGAGGGATCGGCGTCCCGGCCGGGGGCGGCGGAATTGCCGCAGCCGGTCGTGGAACCCACCAGGCCCGCGGCAATCAGGATGAACACCAGGACACTCCGCCGGCGCCAGAACAGCGCCGCGCCCAACGCCAAGAACAAGAACGGCAGCCCGCCGGAGCTTGCACCGCTCGATCCCTGTGAACTGCCAGAACGCTGTAAACCATCGCATCCGCAGCCGCCTCCCAGGTTGCCCACGTGCTCGATAATGCCCGGGTTGGCCGAGCCGCCCTGGTCTGAACCGGTTCCCGCATCTCGGCCGGTGTCCGCGCCTCCCTGGTCGCCGCCGCCGTCTGTTGTCCCGCTGTCTGGGGCTCCGCCGTCGATGCCGGCGTCCGGCTCTTCGACCTCGCCGTCCACGCAGTGCCCGTCTTCGCAGTGGCTTTCCTCCGGACAGTTCATGTCGAAGCAGGCGTCTGCTACGCACTTGCCGTCCACGCAGGCCCACCCTTTGGCGCAGGTTACGCCCTGGCAGGGATCCGCGGAGCATTCACCGTCGACGCAGACCTGGCCGGCCTCGCACTGGATGCCCGCGCAGGGGCTGTCCACGCAGGCTCCGTCTTGGCAGACCTGATCGGGACCGCAGTCGGTGCAGCCTACCGGCAGGCACTGGCCGTCGTGGCAGTACCGGTCGGCGGGGCAGTTCACCCCGGCGCAGGGATCGGCTTGGCAGACGCCGGCCACGCAGTGCTGACCCGGGGGACACTCGTTGCCTGGGGTGTGGCAATCGGCGGGCACGCATGTCCCCAGGCGGCATTCCTGGTCGGCAGCGCAGGTGATCTGATTGACGACGCACGGATCCGCGCAGCGGCCGGTTGCGGGATCGCACTCCTCTCCGGCAGGACAGGAGACCCCGCAGCAGAGATCGGACAGGCACCAGCCGTTTATACAGGTCAGGTTGCCCGCGGGGCATTCGCCGGCGCTACAGGGAGAGACGCATTCACCGCAAAGACAGACGTCGTAGCCCGCGCACAGGTCTCCCTCGTCGGTGAGACCGTCGCAGTCGTTATCCATCGAATCGCAGGACTCGGGCTCCGGGCCGACTTCTCCGGCGCAGTCGCCCCAGAATCCTTGGGGGTTGCATACCTGAATGCCCTGCTGGCACTCGCCCAGGTCGCTCCCGCAGGGGCGGGTCTCGCCGGGGGTGCACTCTCCGCACTCGTCGTCCAGGGCGTCGATGAATCCGTCGCAGTCGTTGTCGATGCCGTCGTCGCAATCCTCCGGGGTGGCATCCTCGTCGGTGAGACCGTCGCAGTCGTTGTCCAGATCGTCGCACACCTCGGGAGTGGGCCCGGTTGCGCCCACGCACTCGCCCCATGTCCCGTTTTGCTCGCAGGTGCGTATCCCCTGCTCGCACTCTCCCTCGTCGGTGCCGCAGGGCTCGGTCTCGCCGGGGGAGCACAACGGGTTGCAGTCGGGATCGGACATGTCGGTCAACCCGTCACAGTCGTTGTCGATCCCGTCGTCGCAGATCTCGGGCTGGGGGTCGTCGGTGAGACCGTCACAGTCGTTGTCCAGGCCGTCGCAGTCGATCTCAGCGGCGGGCTTGATCTCCCCGACGCAGACCAGGTCTCCCGCATCGCAGAGCCAGGTTCCCGGCTGGCACTCGCCCAGGCAGGGCGGCTGGGCCCCGTGGCCGCAGTCTCCGCAGGGCTGGTTCTTCTCGGGGTAGTCCTCGTCCACGGCTCCGTCGCAGTCGTTGTCGTAGCTGTCACAGATCTCCGGTTGGATGACGACGGTTCCGTTGCATACCAGGCCGGTCTGATCGGCGTTGCAGACATAGATGCCGTAGCCCTCGCATCGGCCTACCCGGACGGTGCAGTTCTGCCCCTTCTGGGGCCAGACCTCGTCGGTGAGACCGTCGCAGTCGTTGTCCAGGTCGTCGCATCGCTCCGGCTCGGGCATGCGCGCGTCGCAATCGGTCCACAGGCCGTTTTCGCAGCGCCGCTCTCCCGGACCGCAAATAGTCTGGCAAGCCAGGGTCAGATCCTCGTCGGTCTGTCCGTCGCAGTCGTTGTCCAGGTTGTCGCAGATCTCCGGTCCCGGCAACGGCGCGGTGCAGTCGACCCAGCTTCCGTTCACACAGGTCTCGGTGCCGTTGCCGCATATTGTGGAGCAGGGGCGGCTCAGATCCTCGTCGGTTTGCCCGTCGCAGTCGTTGTCCAGGTTGTCGCAGATCTCGTCGCTGGGTTGGGACGCGGTGCAGCCGAACCAGGAGCCGTTGATGCAGTATTCCACGCCGGTCCCGCATGCGGAGGAACAATCCTGTACCAGGTTGTCGTCCACCAGGCCGTTGCAGTCGTCGTCGATCCCGTTACAGTCCTCCGCCACCGGGTCCGGTGCACTGCAGGGGCCAAAGGAGCCGGCGTCGCAAATGCGCACGCCGTCGCCACAGACTGTGTTGCAGGCCTGGGTGACGTTCTCGTCGGTGAGCCCGTCGCAGTCGTCGTCCCAGTCGTTGCAGGTCTCCAACGGCGCCGACACCAGCAGGCCCTCCACCAGGATGAGCATGTCCTCGAAGTCGTTGTCCCCCCCACGGAAGAGATCCTCGAACCCGAAGTAGAATGCGGTCGGATCCAGGGTGGACTGGTAGACCATGTGGTGGAAATACGGATCCGGCATGTCCTGTTCCAGGATGTTCAGCCGGGGTTCGGAGTAGTAGATGTATCCGTAGTCCGGTGCGACGTTGTTGCGCGCAGTGCTGCCCGAAATACCCTCCGGTGAAACCAGGAAGAAGCCGATAGGCCCCCCTTTCCAGGGCCCGCCTTTCCACCAAACCAGGTCGCAGAGGTTGATGGTGCGCTTGTTGCACGAAGTTTCCGGGGGGATTGGCTCGGCGTTGTTGCCGTCGCAGGCGTCGGGGTACCCGTGGTCGTAGGCGGAGTACAGGACCGCGTGGCGGTTAGCCTCCAGCGTGACATCGTCACCCACGTTGTACCAGCCGAAGATGTTCTCGTACCCGGCGCCTTCCGCGATCAGGGAGAAGGTCAACTGGAGGGCGGGGAAGAACGTCTCGGGGACCAGCGAGGCGTCCATCACCGCGTCGATGCTTTCGCCCTGGCCGTCGAGGTAGCCTTGAAGCGCGCTCTTGCAGGGGATCCCTTTGTCGGTCTGGTCCGGCTGCTGATATTCATAGGTGCTGGGGCATTGGGCGGAGGCGTTCTCTACTGCCAAGAGCAGGAGGGGAATCGTCAGGAGACTTGATATGGTTTGGACGCGCATCGTCTTTGACCTCCTCAAAAAAAAGGGACCCTCCGTATCCGGAAGATCCTTTCATTGCTCAGTAGTAATGTCGGCCATCTTCGGCAGCCCGCCTTTCCCTTGCGTTGGCGCGTGGCTTTGCGCTCCGGTAACATCCCGGATTGCCCTTTTCGAATGGCGCTCTGGTTCCGCCTTTTCCTGTTTATAATACCACAAGACCGGCGGAATTGGTCAATATCGTGTTTTTTCCTTGATTCAAGCGGTGGTTTGGGGTATTGGGTTCGATCCGCGGGCGATTAACTCAGCGGGAGAGTGCCATCCTCACACGGTGGAAGTCGACAGTTCAAATCTGTCATCGCCCATGAAAAGACGGGCCCGTTGCCGGGCTCGTCTTTTTGTTGCCCATTGACCCAGTCGTTCCCTATAATGCCATTCTCAGGAGGTGCCATGAGAGCGGTGATTCGAATTGTGGTCGTCGGATGCATTTTGCTGGTTTCAGCGGTGGCCCACGCCGAGAAGCCCCGCCTGGCCGTGCTGGACTTTCTGGATATGGGTGTGGGTCCGGAGGTGGCCTCGTTGTTGACCAGTGTGGCCTCCAACCGGCTTTCCGAGATCGGCATTTTCCAGGTCATCAGCCGTGATGACATCAAGAACATGCTTTCCCACCAGCAGGACCAGATCCTGCTGGGATGTTCCGACGAAAGCTGCCTGGTGAAGATCGGCGGCGCGCTGGGTGCCAAAAACCTGGTGGCCGGTACGGTGGGCCGGGTGGGGGAGAAGTATGTGATCAGCCTGCAGCGGATCGACGTCCGCGACGCCAAAGTGATTAGGCGGGTGGAGCGCGAGTTCGGAGGTTCCCGCGACAAGTTGTTAGACGAGGTCAGGAACGCGGCCTACAAGGTTGTCGAGGACATCTTGGTGGAGCAGAGCGGCGAGTTCATCTTGTCGGTATCCGAGGAGGGGGCGGATGTGTCCGTGGACGGGAAGACGGTGGGCGTAAGCCCGCTGCCCGGCATGGAGATTCCCGCCGGGCCGCGCGACATCCGGGTGTCCAAGCAGGGTTTCGTGGATTGGGTGCGGACCGTCCAGGTGGAGCCCAAGCAGACCCGCATGGAGGATGTTACCCTGATTCCCTCGGCGGCATTCATCGGGGATTACGAGGGCCGGACCGCCAGTATGCGGCGCTGGGCCTGGATCACTCTGGCGACCTTCGTGGCCCTGGAGGCGGGCGCTGTGGGCCTGAAGACCTATACGCTCCTGGAGTACGATCCCATCGAAGACGACTACAGAGCGGGCAATTACGGCAACCTGTCGCAGAACGAGTACTACGACAAATACAAGTCGGACATGGATCGGGCGGAGATCATGGACTACGCCGCGCTGTCCATGGCCATCACCGGAGTGGCCGTGGGAATTGTCAGCGCCTATCTGTTTCTGGAGGGGGAAGATCCAAACCGCTACGAAAAATTTCGCGGAGTGACCCTTTTACCCAAAACCGGGGCGTTCTCTTTGAATTGGGAGTTCTGACAGTTGAAGATATGTAAGATGCGCTCCTTCGCATTTGGCTTGATGTTTCTCCTGGTTTCCCCGGCCTCGCCGGCCTTCTACGAGGCGCTGGACGAGCTGGGCGCCATGGCCGCCATCGAGAAGCGACTCGATGAGTTACGGACCGAGAAAAAACCATGAAAGATCGACTCAAGGCGGCCATCGCGGAGATCCTGCGGCAACGCACCCGGCTGAAGGCGGAAGATCTTTTGGCGTTTACCCTGGAAGTGCCTAAAGAAAAGGGCCACGGGGACTTCGCCACCAACGTGGCCATGCTTCTGGCCAGGAAGCTGAAGACCCCACCGCGCGAGCTGGCCAAGACCCTGGTCGAGGGATTGGCCGCCCTGGATTTCGTCGAACGGGTGGAGATTGCCGGTCCGGGTTTCATTAACTTCTTTTTGGCCTCCCAGGCGGTCTGGGCGGTCCTGGTGGACATCCTGAAACAGGGAGCCGATTTCGGCCGCGGCGCGGCCGCCAACTCCGAAGAGATCCTTTTGGAGTTTGTGTCCGCCAATCCCACCGGTCCCCTCCACTTCGGCCATGGCCGCGGGGCGGCCGTAGGCGACGCGTTGGCCCGCCTGCTTGAGTTCGCCGGTCACCGGGTGACCCGCGAGTATTACGTCAACGACGCCGGCGGCCAGGTCAAGGCGCTGGCCAAATCGGTGATCTTTCGCTTGCGGGAGCAATGCGGCCTTTCGGCCGAATTACCCGAAGACGGCTACCGGGGTGACTACATCAAGGAGCTGGCCGCGGGCCTGCCCGCCGAGCTGACCGGTTTCCTGCCCGGCGATCCCGATGAAGAGCAGTTCCAGGCCATCCAGCACCACGCCGTCGAGGCAATGCTGGCAGGGATCAGGCGTGACCTTTCCGTCTTCGGCGTTCGCATGGACCGCTATTCCTCCGAGGTCGAGCTGGTCAAAAGCGGGCGGGTTAGAGAAACCTTCGCGGAGCTTTCAAACCGCGGGCTGATCGAGGAGCGCGATGGTGCCCGCTGGTTCCTCTCCGATCGGTTCAAGGACGAAAAGCCCCGGGTCCTGGTAAAGAGCGACGGCAGCCACACCTATTTCGCCACCGACATCGGCTATCACCTGGACAAGCTGCGCCGGGGATTTGGTCGCCTGATAGACGTCTGGGGCGCCGATCACCACGGCTACGTCCCCCGGATGAAGGCTTCCCTTATGGCCCTGGGCCATCCGGAGGAGGCGCTGGAGATCGTTCTGGTCCAGATGGTCAGCCTGGTTAGGGGCGGCCGGCCGGTGGTCCTATCCAAGCGGGGAGGGGAGTTCGTCACCCTGCGCGAAGTGATTGAAGAGGTGGGCCAAGATGCCGCCCGCTTCTTCTTCTTGCAGCGGGGCTGCGACAGCCAGATGGAGTTCGATCTGGAACTGGCCAAGAAACGCTCGTTGGACAACCCGGTTTTCTACGTCCAGTACGGCCACGCCAGGCTGTCGAGCATTCTGGCGCGCGCCGGCGAGCGCAACATCCCCGTTCCCGATCCCCAGACGGCCGGCAACGTGGATCTGAGCCTCCTTCAACTGGATGAAGAGCTTTCACTGATCAAGAAGATGGCCGCGTTTGGAGACCGGGTGGCCCGCGCCGCCCAGGCCCGCGCGCCCCATCAGATCGTTTTCTACCTTCAGGAGCTGGTGGCCGATTTCCACCACTATTATACCGCCTACTCCAAGACCAGCCCGATTCTCAAGGGAGACCCGGGCCGGGTAGCCGCCCGTCTGATCCTGGTGCAGGCTCTGAGGCAAGTGCTCAGAAACGCTTTAGGGCTTCTAGGCGTATCCGCGCCGGATCGCATGGAAGCGCTCGGTGAGGAGAAAGCATGACCACTGACCGGGGTTCCGGCGGCCGCAGCGCCTTCTTCGGCCTGGCCCTGCTGATTCTAGGTGGTTTGCTGTTCGCGGCCGGCGTGATGGTCGGCCGCCGGATGGCCCTGGACGAAGCCACCAAGTCCAAGGATTCCCTGAGCAAGATCGACCAGCGCGACCGGGAACCCAACCAGATCGTAGACGGCGGCAAGCTGGTCTTTCACGAACTCCTCGACAATGAAAAACCCGAGACGAAGCCCCAGCCGGTTCCTCCTAAACCCCTTCCTGCTCCCGTTCCCAAGGTTGTCCCCCTGCCGAAACCCGCACGGAAACCACCGCTACCGAAAGCAGAGTTGAAAGCACGCCTCAGGACAAAAATCAGCCTCCAGGTCGCAGCGTATGGAAATCGGTCCCAGGCCGACAGCCTGGTGAAGAAGTTGATCGGGCAGGGACACGTAAAGCCTCATATAGTGGAAAGAGAAGTTCCCAAAAAAGGCACTTACTACCGGGTACGGGTGGGGCCATACTCAAGCAAACAGCAAGCCGATAGGGCCAAAGAGATATTGGAGAAGGACCTTCGAGTGAAGGTTTTATTTATACTTGAGGACTAGAGCGAAGCCTTGACTAGGGGATGGGGTCGGGGCCGGTCACTTGCCCCTTATCCTGTGCAAGAGAGCGCTCGATCCAACCCTTCACCTTCTCTTTTCGTGCGGGGCATGGACGAGGGATACGCTCAACCCACCCAAGTGTCAAGTGACCAGACCCGACCCCATCCCCCCGTCGGTGAAAACACAAGCAAATTCCGGCGACGGCGACGGCAACGACGACGGCAACGACTTTGACGTGGCCCTGGTTGACAAGCACTCACGAATGACATAGGGAGGGGGTTAAGTAATTAAGGGGGTCCCGATATGCTTTTTGATCTTCATCCAAAGGAGAAGCCAGAATCACTGTACGGCAGAGATGATGATCTTTCCAAGATCGTCGGACACATCGAGAATCACAGGTGGATAAGCATCCTGGGACCAAGAATGGTCGGTAAGACCAGCATCGCCAAGGCAGCAAAGTTCAGATTACAGCGGCGGCGATTCACAGTTCTCTATGTGAATCTCTGGGGCTCGAATTCAATGCAAGGGCTCTTGGACGGTGTACTTCACGCGTTGCAAGATTCATCGAAATTGTATCGAAAGGTCAAGAAGTATCTTTCGCGGATCGAGGGACTGAACGTAGGACTCGTGCACATGACAGTCAAGGATGGTGCGAAACCGGTTTCCTTGACGTGGCAGATTCTCTCCCTTCTGGGAAACCATGCCGATGATCTTTGCATCATTCTGGATGAAGTGCAGGAGTTGAGCAACGTCAGCTCGCATCTTGTCAAGCTTCTGGCGAACATCTTCTCCACCTACTCCAACATAAGCTTTTGCTTCACGGGATCCCAGTCCGGTCTTGTAAAGTCACTGCATTCACCAAGGCCAACTTCTCCGTTGTATGGAAGGACCCCCGCTATGCTTACCATCAAGCCGTTTGAGGCGAGAATCTCGAGAAACTTTCTTGTCGCGGGGCTCCGAGAGCATGAAATGAAGGTCCCGTTAGCAGATCTCGATGAAGTCGTCAGCAGGTTCGGAGGCATACCTGGCTGGCTCACCTATTACGGAAACAGCGTGACGATATCAAAGCTGTCTCACAAGGAGGCCCTACGCCAAACCGAGAAGGAAGCTTTCAAGACAGCCAAGCAAACTCTAGAACACTACCTTGAAATAAGAAAGCGGAGGATCCATCTGCTGGCGTTGAAAGCAATTGCCATTCAGGCAAGCTGGTCTGAGATTCGCAGGGCCATCGAAGCAAACACCGGCAAGAAAATAAACGATGCATCGCTGAAGATAACCGTTGACGCACTGCTGGAGGCATTCATCATTGAAAAAAGGGGCTCGACCTACCAAGTTGTCGATCCAGTCGTCAGACGTTACCTTCTCTCCGGCAAGGCGAAGTGAGAGCGAGGGGGCTAAGTGCTTAACCCCCTCTTTGGGGAATGGGGTCGGGTCTGGTCACTTGCCACTTACCCTGTGCAAGAAAGCGCTCGATCCAACCCTTTACCTTCTCTTTTCGTGCGGGGCATGGACGAGGGATACGCTCAACCTACCCAAGTGTCAAGTGATCCGACCCGACCCCATTCCCCGACTTGACAGACGGGGCCGCGTCAGATCCGGCCCTTTCCGGCGTCGGGCATTGCAGAAGACGCAGATAAGGAAGGGATGCCATGGACGAGGCGGACCGCGAGATCGAATGGATCGAGGCCATGCGTCGAGAGATCCGCAAACGCGGCGGGCGCCACTCCGAAAAAACGAAAACGGCCGGCGAGGCGAACGGTTCGGACGGTGCGGCCAAGGTGATCCCCTTTCAGGGGAAGGCCGCGGGCTGAAGGCTGAAGGGAGGAACTGGGCGTGCGGTCACTGTACTTGGTGAAGCAGGGTGCGAAGCTTGTGCGCGAGGGCGAGCGGGTGAGGGTTATGGCCGAGGGTGTGAAGCTCGATGCGGTGCGGCCGGAGGAGCTGGCCCAGTGTGTGGTGATGGGTAACGTGAGCCTGACCACGCCGGCGGTCCAGGCGCTTTTACGGGCCGGAACCGACGTGGTTTTCCTGACCCGCTCGGGCCGCTTCCTGGGCCGGCTGTCCAACGGCCTGGCCTGCCACGTGGAGCTGAGGCGGGCCCAGTTCCGCGCCTTCGAAGACCCGCAACGCGCGCTGGATCTCGCCCGCCGTTTCGTCACCGGAAAGATCGAGAACCAGCGCCGCTTGCTTCGGCGCCACCAGAAACGAAAACCCTCGGACAATGTGGCCGTGGCCCTGGGCCGGCTCCGTCGCTCCCTGGCTGCGGTGGAGGGGGCGGGCGACCTGGACGCGCTCCGCGGGGTGGAGGGTGCCGCGGCGGCGGCCTACTTCGGGTGCCTGGGCGCGTTGATCACCGCGCCGGGGATAGTGTTCGAGCGCCGGCTCCGGCGCCCCCCGCCCGATCCGGTCAACGTGCTCCTGAGCTTTGGCTACACCCTGCTGGGCAACCTGGTGCACGCGGCGGTGGAGACCGCCGGCCTGGACCCTTACCTCGGCTGCTTGCACGCCCCGCGCCAAGGTCGCCCGTCGTTGATGCTGGACCTGGTGGAGGAGTTCCGCCCGGTGATGGTGGACTCCGCGATGCTCCGGGCGGTAAACACCCGCGCGGTCAAGCCATCCGACTTCGTGTGCCTCTCCGACGAGGGGGATGAGGTGGAGCGGCAGTGGGAGCGCGATGCGTTCGAAGTGGCTGACGATCCCGATGCAGAGCCGCCGGAACGGCCGATCCTGTTCACCCGCCTGGGTGTGAAGAAATGGCTCTCTGTGTGGGAGCGGCGCCTGAACGATCGAGTCTACTATCACCCCCGAGGTCTTCGGCTTCCTCTCCGGGAGGTGATCCGGGCGCAGGTGTACCTGCTCGCGCGCCACCTGGAAGGGGAAGGGGCGTACGATTCCTTCCTGATGCCGCAGTGAGGCGAGGCATGCTGGTAGTGATCTGCTACGACATAGCCGACGACAAGCGCCGCCGGAGGGTGGATAAGGTGTTGAGCGGCTACGGGGTGCGCGTGCAGGAAAGCGTGTTCGAGGCGGAGATGGACGAGAAGCGCTACCTGGAGGTGCGGCGAAAGTTGAAAAAGGAGATCGACGAAACCGAGGACAACGTCCGCTTCTACCGCCAGTGCCTGCGGTGCCGCAGCGCGGTGGAGGTCCTGGGCGTTGGAACCTACCCGACCGACGGCCCCGAGTTTCTGATAATATGAGCACCGCGAGCCGGAGCGAATTTTATACTTGTCCAGGCAACTCGGTTGGGATACCATCCGGGGTCGATGGAGGAAGAAACCGGGAGAAAATGGATTCACCCCGCACACCCGTGCCCGGAAGCATACGAAAAACCTACCCGTCCTCCAGAAAGCTCTTTGAAAACCGGCACATGAAAACAACCTGTGACAAACCTACCCGCAAGAGGGTGCATCCAGTGATTTTGTCCTGCAATTTCGGTAAGATGCTATCCGAGGGGGGATGTATAAAAAAAGCTACACCCCGATTTCCAGGGGGGTGCATCCAACCCCCCAGGAAAAACACCTTTACATCAACCAAAGTCGGAGGCCAAGCGGTCTTAGGAAGACAAGTGT
>JAUXGL010000168.1 GCA_030622135.1 Deltaproteobacteria bacterium | reverse complement strand
GTCGGTGTCGGCGTCGTCCTGGTTGGTGTTGGCGACGTCCGGGCAGTTGTCGCAGGCATCGCCCACCGAGTCGGTGTCGGCGTCGTCCTGGTTGGTGTTGGCGACGTTCGGGCAGTTGTCGTCTGCGTCGGGGACGTCGTCGTTGTCATCGTCATTGTCGCAGGCGTCGCCTACGTCGTCTCCGTCGGTGTCCGCCTGATCGACGTTCGCCACCGTCCGGCAGTTATCTTGCCCGTCGGGAACTCCGTCGTTGTCGTCGTCGGGATCGCAGGCGTCGCCCACCGAGTCGCCGTCGGTGTCCACCTGGTTGCTGTTCTCGTCGTTGGGGCAATTATCGTCGGGATCGGGAACCCCGTCGCTGTCCCGATCGCAGGCGTTACCGATCCCGTCGCTGTTGGAGTCCCTCTGGTCGGGGTTGTAAACCATCCAGCAGTTGTCTTCTCCGTCGCGGATGTGGTCCCCGTCCCAGTCGGTCTGGCAGGCGTCCCCGCGACCATCCTGGTCGTCGTCGGCCTGGTCGTTGTTGGGGACCAGGGGACAGTTGTCGCTGCCGTCCATCACTCCGTCGTTGTCGTCGTCGGGATCGCAGGCGTCTCCGATCTCGTCCGACAAATCCAGGTGACCGTCGTTGTTCCACTGGTCGGCGTTGGGGGTGTCGGGGCAGTTGTCGGCCCCGTTCACGATGCCGTCGTTGTCCGAGTCGCAGGCGTCTCCCACCCCGTCGCCGTTGGTGTCCTGCTGGTTCGCATTGGCGGTCCACTGGCAGTTGTCCACATCGTCCGCCACCCCGTCGTCGTCATCGTCGTCATCGCAGGCGTTTCCCGCGCCGTCCGAGTCGGTATCCGCCTGGTTCGAATTGCCGGTTCTGGGGCAGTTGTCGCTGCCGTCGGGCACGCCGTCGTCGTCGTCGTCGGCATCGCAGACGTCGCCCTTCCCGTCTCCGTCCAGGTCCGCCTGGCCCGAGTTGGGTCTCTGGGGGCAGTTGTCCGCGTCGTCGTCGATGCCGTCGCCGTCCTGGTCCGTCTCGCACACGTTTCCGACGCCGTTCTGGTTATCGTCTTCCTGGCCCGGGTTGGGGACCAGGGGACAGTTGTCCGCCCCGTCCAGGACGCCGTCGCCGTCATCGTCGTCGTCGCACTCGTTGCCTAGCTTGTCGCCGTCGATGTCGGTCTGATAGGGGTTATAAACTTCCGGACAGTTGTCCCGGTCGTCGGGGATGTCGTCGTTGTCGTTGTCGTTGTCACAGGCGTCGCCCCGGCCGTCTCCGTCCTGGTCGGTCTGGGCCGGATTGGGGATCAGGGGACAGTTGTCGTCGCAGTTCGTGTTGCCGCCCCCGGTGCAGGGATTGTCCCCCGACTGGCCGCTTTTGTCCCCGTCGTCGGGGATGCCGTCGTCGTCGCTGTCGATCACGCCGCCGTCCACACCCTGGTTTTCAACGCAAACGGCCATGTCCATAACGGGATCGTATTTGCAATGATACCCGCCCGGGCAGTTGATGTTGCACACGCAAACGCCGTCGATGCAGGAAAACCCCTGGTGACAGCCGGTGCCTCCGTCGGCCTCCGTGCAGGGGATCTTGTCGGTCTGCTTTTCCCCGCACGCAACCGGCAGCAACAAGAGAACCATCGGGAAAACACGAGGCAACCATCTCATGACTTCTGTTCCTCCTTCTCGGACCGCTCCGGCCAGCTTACTTTCTCTCCCTCCAGCCGCGCTACCGTCGCGGCGCCGACCGAATCGCTAAAGACGTTCACGGCCGTCCGGCACATGTCCAGTATTCGGTCCACGGCCAGGATCATGCCGATCCCCTCCAGGGGCAGGCCCACCGCCCCCAGGACGATACCCATCATGACCAGGCCCGCGTGGGGAATCCCCGCCGCCCCCACACTGGCGAGCAGCGCGGTGAGCACTACCATCAACTGTTGAACGAAGCTCAGCTCCACCCCGTAGCACTGGGCGATGAACAGGACCGCCACGCACTCGTACAGGGCGGTACCGTCCATGTTCACGGTGGCCCCCAGCGGAAGCACGAACGAGGAGACCCGGTTGGGGACCCCCGCGCGTTTCTCCACCGACTCCATGGTCAGAGGCAGCGCCGCATTGGACGACGCCGCCGAAAAAGCCGTGGCCAGCGCCGGCGACAGCGCCCGGGCGTAGCGCCAGGGATTCCTGCGGGCCACCAAGAAGCAGATAAGCGGCAGGGTGATGCCCAGGTGGATGAGTAGCCCGCAAAGCACGGTAAGCATGTACAGACCCAAAGAGGCGAACGCATCGAGCCCGGTGGTTCCCACCACCTTGGCCAGCAAGGCGAAAACGCCCAAGGGTGCGATCTTGATCACCAGGGAGGTCATCTTCATCATGATCGAAAAAAGCGTCTCGAACATGGAGGTGGCCCGCTCCCTTTTTCCCTTCGGTAGGGCCAGGACGCACAACCCGAACAAGATGGCGAAGAAGATCATCCCCAGGAAGTTGGGGCTCCTTTGCGGATCGTCGTCGGAGTAGACCATGGCCTCCACGGGGTTGTCCGGGACCAGGCGGTAGAGCAGGTCTTTCAACGACGGCGCCGCCTCGGCCATCCCCTCGGGCTTTCCGGCCAGGCCCTGCAGAGTCGGGTCTCCCGGATGGATCAGATTGGCTAAAAGCAGCCCCACCAATATGGCCGCGGTGGAAGTGGCCAGGTAGTAGATAACCGTCTTGATCCCCACTCGGCCGACGCCCTTGAGGTTCCCTACCCCGGCGACCCCGGCCACGATGGAGAACAGGATCAGCGGCACCACCACCATCTTCAAGAGCCGCAGGAACAAGTCCCCCAGCCATCCCACCGCCCCGGCCCCTTGCGCTCCGGTGAGCAGGCCGAAGGGGATCGCCAGAACCATGGCGATGAGAATTTGCCAGTGCAACTGCCAGTACCATCGTGGGGATCTATTTCTTTCCATTCACCCACACCTTGGCCGTGAGGGGAAACCCAAGCCGGGTCACTGTATCAGCATAGCGATTGACTGGCAAACACCCGCCCGATGGGATAGAACCAAGGCGATGAGAAGCCTTGTGGAGTCATATGAACAAGTTTAACCTAACCGAATTCATGGAGAAAAACGCCGCCGGTATTGCCCGGCGCCCCTGGCGCGCGCTCCTGGTGGCCCTGATTCTCACCGGCCTGGCCGGCATAGGCGTGGCCAGCATCCCGTTCATCACCTCCCGCAAAGCCATGCTACCTAAACAGGCCGACGTCACCGTTCGGCTCGAGCGCTTCTTGACGACGTTCGGGGCGGCCTCGGATCTTATCGTGGTCCTCGATGGCGCACCGCGCCGGGCCATGGAAAAGTTCGCGGCGGATCTGGCCGAAGACCTGCGCGAGCTGCAAACCGTCCGCCAGGTCTCCGAGCGTGTGGACCTGACCTTCTTTTTCAAGCATGCCTACCTGCTGGTACCCCCCAAGCAGATGCGCCAGTTCGCCTCGGTGCTGCAGAGGCTCATCGGCGTACCCCCCCAGAAGGAGTTGGCCGACTGGGACGATGCCTTCTTGCGGGTGGAACGTTGGCTGGGCAATCCCCCGCCGCTCTCCACCATCGAGGTAGACCTGCAAACCGCCGAGGGCGGTCTGCGCATGATCCAGTTCTTTGCCGAGGAGTGGCAGCGCTGGTTGGAAGAGCGCAAGGTTCCCGAAGAGATTGCCTGGCAGCGGTTCCTGACCCAATACGGGGCCGGGGAGTTGGCCGTGGGAAAGGGGCACTACGCCTCCCGGGACGGGCGCATGTTGTTTGTTTTTGTAAGCCCAAGAGACACCACGGAGGAGTACGAAGCCGTCGATCCCTTCATCCGCCAGGTCAAAAAGACCATCCGGGAACTGCGCGGCCGCTACCAGGTCGACGGTCTTCCCACGCCCCGGGCGGGGCTGACCGGTCTTCCCGCCGTGACCCACGAGGAATTCACCACCGTCCAGAAAGACATTCTGTTGATCGTCTGCACCGCCGCGGTCTTCATTCTCCTGCTCATCGGTTTGTGGTTCCGATCGCTGCGCTGGGCGCTGGTGGTATTCATTCCCATGGGCCTGGGTGTCTTCTGGAACATCGGTCTGACTTACCTGACCGTGGGCCACCTGACCATGCTGACCTCCGGATTCACCGCCATCCTGTTCGGCCTGGGGGTGGACTATGGCATATTCCTCAGCTCGAGGATTTTCGAGGAGCGCCGGCGGGACCGCGATCTGGTGGAAGCCATCTCCCGGGGGGTGGCCTCGTGCGCGAAGGCGTTGATCACCGCCGGGGGCGCCACTGTCTTGATCTTCGCCGTCCTGGGCACGATGCCCTTCTCGGGTTTCGCGGAATTCGGCCTAGTGGCCGCCTGCGGGGTCCTGCTGGTGCTGGCCAGCACCTTCCTGGTGCAGCCGGCCATGTTCGCACTGCTGCCCCCCTCGATCGGCCGCGCGCGCCGGCTCACGCTCGAGGCCGACAAGTCGTATGCGCGCGGGAGGTCGAGGTTTCCCCGTCCGATCAGCGCTTTGTTGGTAGGCGCGGCGTTGGTGGCCGCGGTGAGTGGTGTCGTGGGCGGGTTCTCGATTCCCTTCGACTACGACGTTCTTTCCCTGCTGCCCCGCAAGTCGGAGGCCGCCTACTACCAGCGCCGAATGGTGGCGGAGAGCGATTACCAGGCCGAGACGCTCATCTTCACCGCCCCGTCCATGCGCGAGGCCCGGCGCATTGCCAAGGCGGCGGAAAAGCTCGAGACCATCTCCCAGGTTCAGACCATCACCGATCTGTTCCCAAACAACGGCGCGGAGCGTGTCCGCCAAGGCCGCCAAATCGGCGCCGTCGCGGCCGGCTCGGCCTACCTGCGGCAAATCATGGCGCTGGGCGACGTAAAGCTGAAAGCAACCACCATGGAGCGGATCCGCTCCTCCCTGGAGAAAACCGAGACT
Source organism: Deltaproteobacteria bacterium (assembly GCA_030622135.1). GTDB lineage: Bacteria > Myxococcota > B64-G9 > B64-G9 > B64-G9 > JAUXGL01. The sequence continues at coordinate 6,719 of JAUXGL010000168.1, read as the reverse complement.
CTCCTGGAGGACTCCGAGGAAATGGCCTTCTCCGCGGGGCACAAGCACCTGGTGGTTCTCTTCGAGGCCATCCACTCCCGCCTGGAGGATCTGCGCGAAAAACTGGAGAAAGATCCCGAGCACGCCCGGGTCAGAACCGAGCGCTTTGTTCAGGCCATTCTCTCGGCCGCCCGGCTCGGATTCGAAGTGTTGTTCTCTTGGCAGCAGGCCCGAATCCTGACCCCCGAAGATTTGCCTTCCGAACTCAAGGACCGCTTCATCGCCGACGATGGAACCGTCGCCGTCTACGCCCATGCGGCAAAATCGGTCTACGTGCCGGAGAACCTGGACAGGTTGATCGAGGATGTATATCGCGTGTCTTCCGAAGTGACGGGATTTCCCACCACTCATCAGGTGTTCTCCCGCATGGCGGTGTTTTCCTTCAAGCTGGGAACGTTGCTGGCGATATTGATCGCCATGGCGTGGATCCTCGCGATCCTGCGGAACGTGCAGGGATTCATAATCGCGCTGCTGCCGCTTTTGGTGGGCGGGGGCTGGATGCTTTTGGTGATGTCCGCAACCGACATGAAGTTCAACTACGCCAACATCATCGCCCTGCCCCTGGTCATCGGGCTGGCGGTGGATTACGGCGTCTGGTTTGCTTACCGCCGGCGCGAGTTCCCCGACGTGTCTCCCTGGCGAGTGACCGTCATCGCCGGCCGGGCCATCCTCTTGGCGGCCGGAACTACGCTGGCCGGTCTGGGGGCCATCATTTTGGCGGAGTACCGCGGCGTCGCCTCCATGGGAATCGCGATCAGCATCGGCCTGGTTTGTTGCGTCGTCGCGGCTTTACTGATATCACCCGCAATCACCCAGTTTATGTTTGGGAGGAAATCATGACCCGATCGGTACTCCCTTTTCTTTGCATCGCTCTCTTTTCCACGCCCGCTGGGGCCGGAGAGGCCCCCGCGTCTCCGCTCACCGTGGTGATCTGCTACCCGGGCGGTCCCGTGCGGGCCTCCGACGCCAAACCGGCCATGGACTCCATGCTGGCGGTCATCGAGGAAATCGGACAGTGGGAAAAGGGATCGATCATCTGCGAGTTCACCACCAAGGTCGACGAGTGCCACCGGCTGATGGCCGAAAAGGATCCCCATTTCGCCATCCTCTCCGTGGGGTTGTATCTGGAGCACATGCAGAAGCACCAACTGGTTCCGGTGGCAAGGCCCAATGTCGAGGGGCGCACCACCGACACCTACCGTATCCTGGTCCGCCGGGGCTCGTTCGGCTCGCTCGCGGACCTCCAGGGCGGGACGCTCGGGGGCACCCACCTTTCAGAGCCGCGCTTCCTGAAGAAGATCGTCTTCAAGTCCAAGATCGATCCGGCCAAGCACTTCAAGCTGAAACCATCACGCCGGGTGCTTAGGGCGCTGAGGAATCTGAACAGGGGCCGGAAGCTGGACGCGGTCATCCTCAACGAACAGCAGTTTATGAGCCTGGCTTCCCTGCCGTTTGCCGACAAGCTCGAAGTGGTGTTTACCTCCGAACCGATTCCGCTGGTAGGATTGCTGGCCAACACCCAAAAGACCACCCGGCACGAACGCGGCCGGATCACTCAGGCCCTGTCGTCCATGTGTATGCACGCCAAGGGCAAGGAGCTCTGCCAGTTGTTCGGCATCGAGTCTTTCGGGCCCGCGAACGCTAAGTCTTACCAGAAGATCATGACCCAGTGGAAGTCTAAGTGAGCGCATGAACCCGATCCGGCACATCTCGGTGGGGGCGTTGCTTTGCGCACTTATTGCGGCGGGATGCACTTTCACTCTTCCCGAAGACGTCGTGGATCTGGGTACCCAGGACACCTGCCCCGGCTGGAACCCGGAAGAGGTCTTGGTGCGCGCCGGGGAATTCGATCACCGCACGGAAACCTTCACGCTGCAATGTGCCCTGGGAGGTCTGCGCAGCGCCCGGCCCGCCCCGGTGCACCGGACCGAGGCGGGCGCGCGCATCTGCTACTTGTTGGCGGACCGCACCACCGCGGACCAGGAGACAAAAGAGCGGTACGCCGCCGAGGGAGTGCGCTGGGCGGAGATCGCGTTGACCGAGAGAATCGAGCCGATCGGCGCGGTGCACTACTACCTGGCGCTGAACCTGGGCATAGCCGTGCGCCGGCACGCCGCCTTGGCCATGAAGAATCTCGAACGCCTGGCCTACGAGCTCAAGCAGGCCCAGCGGCTCGCCATCGACGAGGAGCGCGGCGGCCCGCTGCGGGTGCTGGGTATGCTCTACCTGATGGCGCCCCCCTGGCCCCAGGGCATCGGTGACGGCGACCTGGCGCTCGAGTTGCTGGCCGAGGCGGTCCGGCGCTACTCCGATCACCCCCTCAATCACGCCTTCTACGCCCAGGCGCTGTGGGATCTGGAAGAGGACGACGCCATCGGCCGGGTGCGGCTCCACCTCGAGAAGGCTCGCGAGCTGATCGAAAAAGGTGACTGGGGCACCGCCCGGGAACGCTGGCTGAAGGAGCTTGAGAAGATCGCCGAAGACGCGGAGATCGAACTATCGGAACTTTTACAAACCGCAGGGGGCTGGAGAGAAGGAAGTAGACATGGGTGGCGTGGACGGGGAAACCGGCACCGGGAATCCGCGAGACAAAACCAAAGGACTCCGAGAACGCTGCAGCCGGCTAGAAAAGGAACGCGACGAAGCACTTGGTTTGCTCGATCAGATGATTGGAACGACCCAGGACGCCCGGGGTAATCTTTCCGGGCCACTCCGGGGCGTCATCTCCGCCCTGCACGATACGATCATCATCGGACTGGATCGTAACGGTCGTCACCTTTTTGTCTGGATGGATCCGGACCTGGAGAAACGGTACGGAATTGGCGCCGTGGACTTGCGGGGGAAGTCACTCTGCGACATGTTTCCGCCCGAGGAGGCCGAACGTCGGATTGCCCTGAGCATTCGCGTCTTCGAAACGGGCGAAAGATATCGCGAGGAATATAAAATCGACGTCCCTGGCGGCGAGTTTTGGCACGATGCGACCATCGCGCCCATGAAAAACGCCGACGGCGAAGTCACCGCCCTCGTGAGCATCGTCCACGATGTCACCGAACGGAAGCGCACGGAGCGTGAAAGTGAACAATTGAAGGTGAAAATGAAGCGAGCGGAGAAGCTTGAGAGCCTGGGCATTATGGCCGGTGGGATCGCCCACGACTTCAACAACGTCTTGATGGGCATCCAGGGAAACATCCGCTTCCTGCTCGAGGAGATGCCTGGGGATTCTCCCCAAAGGGGACGGGTGCTGAACGCCGACCGGGCCGTCCGGCACGCTGCCGAGCTCGTCCAGCAACTGCTGGTCTGCTCGGGCCGCCGCGCCCCCAAACTGCAGAGCATCGATCTTGCGGGCCTGGTGACGGATACGCTAGAGCTCGCCCGCGGGTCCCTGGGTGAAACGGTGTCGCTGCGAGCCAACCAGGAAGAGGGAATGCCCGCCGTCAATGCCGACGCCTTGCAGATCCGCCAAGTGCTCTACAACCTCGTCACCAACGCCGCCGAAGCCATAGGCAAGCAAGCGGGAGTCGTCCGGGTTCGCGTGGGCACCGTCTGGGCGGATCGGGATCTACTCTCCACGACCTACCTGTGCGAGGATCTGCCCGAGGACCGCTACGCCGTCCTGGAGGTGAAAGACAACGGTTGCGGGATGACCGAGGAGCAGATCTCCAGGGTGTTCGATCCCTTCTATACGACGAAATCCCGCGGCCGCGGGCTCGGACTGGCTCCCCTTCCCAGCACCGTCCGGGGACACGGCGGCGACGTCAGGCTCGAGAGCCGCCCCGGCGAGGGCACCACCTTCCAGATATTTTTACCCCTCCCCGGCGCTAAAAGCTGAACCGGGCGCGGGTCCAGGCCAGCGATCCGCCGGCGGCCGGGTCGCCGAATTTGGTGTAGTCCTCCCCCAGCTGAAGCAACACTCCCAGTCCTACTTCCAGGCCGTTTTTAAAGTTGTAGCCCAGTTCCGGGTAGATGACCGCGGAGAATCCTTTCTCGGAGTAAAAGGAGTCGTGTTTTTTGAGCATGCGGTCGGCGCGCCGGTCCCACGTCGCCTCGTCGATTCCGGTGAGATCCAGAATGGAAAAAAGGCGCAGTAACAACCGGTCGTCTAGGAACTTGAAGTCCAGCCCGAACACGAGGTAGTCCCCCAGCCTCTGGCGCAGCATTTCGCGGGAATTGCACGTTCGGTAGTCCCCGGACAGATGGCAGTCGAGCAGGTCTGCCTGGTCGCTCGGGGACTCCCCCCGGCGCACGGCCGGGCCGATGCCGAACTCGTCCGCCAGGCCGTGGATCCACATCAGGTTGGCGTAGACGTGGCGGCCGAAGCTGTAGTCCAGCCCCAGCACCCACTTAAAGAACGGGATCGAATCAACCACCACCGGCCGGGCCCCGCCCGGGTTGCCGTCGCCGTCGTAGTCGTACTCCCCGGCCGGCTGGGTGATGATGCCGAAGTCCAGCTCTTCCTGGATCATGCCGATGGTTTGTCTCCTTGGGAATATCACCGCCAGCTCCAGGCGGTAGCCGATGGGATGGATGCCGCCTGAGATCCAGCCGAGCGGGTCGACCTCGCCGGAGAGGTTTAGCCCCACCACCTGGATTTCCGGATAGCCCAGGGAAGTCACCGTCTCGAGCAAGCCATTGACGCAGTCCTGGTCGTCTAGGGGATTGCACAATTGCTCCGCGAACGGACCCTGCCCGGTGTGGTTCTGGTAGGCCAGAGGAAAATCGGCGCGGCCGCGGTAGTAGCTGACCGCGATGTCCTGATCGAGGATCGTCCCGGACAACCGGAAGGCGAACTGCATGTTCTCCACGCTCTTTTCGGGCATGACCGGCACGGCCGCATCGACCACCGTGGGCCATCCCAAGAGCCGCGAGAGTTGTTGCTCGGAACGTATCCGGTGGCGCATCTGCTCGTTGATGAAGGGATACCGGTCGGTGGCGGCGATGCCTAGTTGCGCGGACCGGGGAAGCAGCGCCGGCTTGAAGACGGGCACCAGCACGCCGGAGACCGTCCACAGGTCGTAGATGGCGTAGTCCAGCTTGACCATCAGGTTGGCCATCTGCTCGCCGAACAGCAGGACGTCCTCCACGTCGTTGGGATTGATGGTGTTGGTGGGATTGAACTGGTCGCCCACTCCCCATTTTACCTGCTGCTGCCCGACGCGCAGATCCAGCCCCTCCACGATGAAATCGGCGGCCTCCAGGTACAGGGCGTGCACCTGCAGGTAGTAGGGATCCAGGTTTCCCCGGACAGACAGATCCGCAATCCCGTCTAAGGACTCGGGGTACCCGAGCCAGACGAAGTCGACGTCCGCCACGCCGGCCAAGGAGCCATGGATGGCGTCCAGCTTAATCTTGAAGATATTTTCGTTGCGCGCTACCCCCGCGGGCAGCTCATACTCCTTGTAGAAGTCCCCAGTCCGCTTGGACTCGATCCTGAAGCGCACGTCGCTCTGTACCCGCCCGCCCCAGCGCAGCTCCAGCTCGTCGCCTAAAGCCTGCGCTCCGCCCAACAGCACCACCGCCAATAGAGTCATCCGAACGGTATTCATGAGTCTCCCCGGAACTTGGAACGTGGAACCGGCTTTATCTTCTTTGCAGCGATCTTACGGTGAATTTGCTGTCCTTCACTCCGGTGTTGACCTTCCATTCATGGCAAATGATCTCGGTCCACATGCCGTTACGGTTGTGATCCACCATCTTGAGCTTCTTGGGATTGCAGATGGTACCCTCACAGTCGTAGTTGGACCGGTGCTCGGTCTTCACCTTTGCGCCCTTGTCGTTGAAATAGCGGATCTCCGACGGCTGCTGGATGTTCTTGAGGATGTCGAACTCCAGCCGGGGGTAGGGGTAGTCTTTCCCCTCCCGGAGGGTGGTCTCGATGGTCCAGTGCGTGTCGTTTTCTGACAGGAGCTTGCCTGTAAAAAGCGGGCCGTAGGTCACGGTGCTGATGTCGTCGTGGCAGAAGGTCGTCCCCATGAAGCCCTGGCTGCGTACGTGGCTGGCCACCCGGCGGACCTTGCGGTAGGCCGGCAGGTAGACGTACATCTGGGTGGCCGATCGCGCCAGGACCCGCATGCCCTTCACGTCACCGGGCTCGAGAAACTCGATCCAGCGCCACTCCTTGCCCTTGATGTAAACCTTCATTTTCATCCGGCGGGCCTCCCGGCCCGGCTCCTGGGTCACTACCTCGTGGATGAAATACTGGTCCCGGGCCTGGGTCATGGCCGCGTCCATCCGGCGCAGGACCCGCTCGCCGGGTGACTCCTCGCCGGTCGCAACCGCGGCCAGCAGCAACATGCCGGGAACCAGGACCATGAGAATCTTGCTTTTCATGATTACCCCTTGTCGTCGTTCGCCGGGGGGTAGAAAATTCAAACACCCTCGTCTCACGGCGATCACTCATTGACATTGTTAGCAGTTATGTAATGCATGTCCAATTTTGCGTCATCGAGATGTCAAGGCTGCCCTGGAGAGTGAGAATCGGGATCCGACCGAGCTTGGGCAGCTGGTAAACCAGCACCCCCTTGTATGGTTGCCAGGATGCGTCTCCATCGCGGTCACCATTCATCCCGGAATCTCCCACCCCATTTCCGGTCGATCCCAATCTCCCGAGTAAAAAGGGACACTTACGAGAGGACCACAAGTAAATTATCTCACTAGTATAGTGGCACCGCGTATATTGAGTT
>JAUXGL010000038.1 GCA_030622135.1 Deltaproteobacteria bacterium | reverse complement strand
TCACACGTGGCCTCCGGTATGCAGCAGGCGGTTTCCTGGCCACCCGGGCAATCCGAATGTCCTATTACAAAGAGGCCATCGCAATCATTCCTGTCATCTGAATCCATGCACACCCCGTTCAGATCCGCTTCGCACGTGGTAGAGGCCGGGTCCGGTATGCAGCAGGCGGTTTGCCAGCTACCCGGGCAGTCCGGATGCCCTACTACCCAGTTGCCTACCCCGCTGCTGTTGCAAGCATCCCTGTCATCTGCATTCATGCATACCCCGCCACGATCCGCTTCGCACGTGGCCTCCGGTATGCAGCAGGCGGTTTCCTGGCCCTGGCAATCCGAATGTCCTGTTACAAAGAGGCCGTCGCAAACATACCTGTTAGCTGGAAAAATGCACACCCCGTCCAGAGCCGCTTCGCATGGGTCGCATTCCGGATCGGGCAACCGGCAGAATGCGTCGCAAACCTTATCTTTGTACCAGCCGTACTTATCGCACGGGTCATAAGTCCAGTCCGCCTTATTAGCCTGGGCCTCGGCCTTCGTTATTGTCGGATCGGTTCCTTCGTCCCCGCTGCAAGCGCCGAACACAACCCCGCACAACCCCAGTACCAAGGTCATTACCAGTGACAATTTCTTGCTCTTCATGGTTTTTTCCTCCATTCCATTTGAATGTTTTCCCAACTTCAGCCTGTATCATTCGCCTCTATATTAAAACCCGGCAAGCAGCAGCCAGTTGGGGTGCCACCTGCAACTTCGCATGGGTTATCCGTCCTTACGGTATGCAGCAGGCGGTTTGCCAGCCACCCGGGCAGTCCGGATGCCCTACTACCCAGCTACCTACCCCGCTGCCGTCGCAAGCATCCCGGTCATCTGAATTCATGCACACCCCGCCACGCTCCGCTTCGCACGTGGCCTCCGGTATGCAGCAGGCGGTTTCCTGGCCACCCGGGCAATCCGAATGTCCTATTACAAAGAGGCCATCGCAAGCATCCCTGTCATCTGAATTCATGCACACCCCGTCCAGAGCCGCTTCGCACGTGGCCCCCGGTATGCAGCAGGCGGTTTCCTGGCCATCCTGGCAATCCGAATGATCTTTTATGAAGAGGCCGTTGCAAGCACCCCGGTCATCCGAATTCATGCACACCCCGTTCAGATCCGCTTCACACGTGGTATCCTCGTCGGTATAACCGTCGCAATCGTTGTCCAATAGATCGCCCTTGACTTCTATCTGAGGTTCTACTTTTCCTAAACAATCGGACATGCTGCCACCCAGACACAGCGATATGCCCGATTCGCAGATTCCGATTGACTCGCCGCAAGACTCGGCAATGCCTTCGTCGGTTAAGCCATCACCGTCATTGTCTTTTTTATCGCAAGCTTCGTCTTGATATCCTGGCTTATAATGACACCGCTTGTCCTTACAGGTTTGATTTGTATCGCAATCTGAATCGTCTAAACATTCCTTTGAGTTGTTATTTTGATCCCTTATCAAGGTGATTTCCTGAAGGGTCTTTCCTTGTCCCAGCTTGATGCACACCTTATCAATGTCTTTGGGATAAAATCCTGCATGCTCAATCCGAATCCGATAACAACCCTGGATCACCCAGGAAAGCCGGTACTTCCCGTCTTCCTTGGTAAACCCGCAAAAAGAAGTACCTGGCACATACACCAAGGTTCCCTGGTGATTTTGTTCGCCGGCCAAGGTCACCCTGCCTTCGACCTGTCCGGTCTGGGCCAGCAAGATTTCTACTTGGGTCTTCTCACCGCCAAAGACCTTGACTTTGGCATAGCCTCCCAGTCCATCTTCCGAGATGGCCAAAAGAGTGTACTTTCCCACGGGCACCTGTAGCAGAGAGAATTCGCCGTCTTGATTGGACTTGGTGAAAACTGCCTGATTGGTTTGTATGTAGACCTGCGCATCAGGAGATCCGTCACCTTGGGCATCCTTGACTCGCCCGACTATGCTGCCGGTTCCCTCTCCCAAATTGTCTGGTTCAAGATTTACACAGCCTGAAGCAGGCAAAAATGCGATTACGACCATCCACATTACTTTCATCTTCATCCTTGCGCAGAAATAGACATACAAATCAAAAACGTAATTGAAATCCAATGCTGCCTCCAGCATCCAACCTGCCGCGTACCTTTCCTTCTTGCCTGTGGGTAAACAGATTTAGATGCACGGCAGGCAGAATCCAACCAATGTTCCGAGACAACCAAATGACGTTTTGTGCCACCACCCCTGAATAGAAAACCCAACCATAAGTGTTGGTTGAATCGCTTAAAAATTTCCTGGATAGCTCCACGTAGCCGATACCCAAACGCAGGTCGCAGGATAGCTCCAAAGATTGTCCGATGGGCTCTGCCCAGCCAATCACTGCCCCAACCGAGGTTAGAGTGGAAGAGTACACGACATCCGTATCCAATATAGATTTAGAGGAATCTCCCGAGAACACCTGGAGAGAAATTCCGGCATAAACCGGCGGAATGAACAAGTTGTCGAGCAAAATACTCATTCCGCCCCCGATACTTGTCTTCTGGAGCAGAGCCTGCTGAGGTGCCAAATGGACTCCTCCAGTCAAGCGTATGGTCCAATGGTGGAATATCCGCTTGCCTTTGAAGGGATCTTTTTTCTGGGAAATGGATTTGAATTCTTCCCACTGAGCTGGTTTCGAAGAGGAAACTTCGCATTTGGATAGGTACAGCTTTCCATCTTTTGTCCGAAGACGCACCAGGTACTTACCTTGTGGCACGACAACTTGTTGCCGACTCGCACTAATCTCGAAATCTCCCCAGATGATGTTCTTATCAATATCCATAAAGGTTACCTGACCCCAACGATTTTTTGGAACCTCAACATGACGCTTTTTCCCGACCAACTCGGTCAAAATGGGGTCTTGTCTGCCTTGCACTTGGTATTTATAGGTGGGTGCCTGAAATCCCCGAGCAGAACCAAAAGTCTCCCGAATGGTTCTTTGGAATGCATGATTGTAGGCTTCGCTCAATGATACCAGGTTATCACCATTGACATCCGCAGCTCCCAGCAATCCTCCCGCGAAATGGTGAGTAAAAATGGATCCTTTGTACTCGTCCTTTTCTTGGGAAAACTCAGTATCCGCACTGGAGGTAATGAATACCTCGCCTTGCTTGTCGTAAATCTTGACGCGAAATTCACCGGCCCCATAGGAAAGTCCTTTCAATTTCAACAAGTTGCCACTATTGCAGGCATCCAGCACCACAATGAGTAGATCGCAGGGAAGAGAGTGAATGTCATCGTAAAACTCTCGGTAGGAATAACTTTCGCCGTTTAGATGAAATCCATCAAAACCTCCATGGCCGGAGTAATAAACAACACACTCCACTCCAATGGGATTGTGTTTCTTCAACAACTGGATGCGTTGTCTCAGGTCTTTCAAGGATCGTCTGATTTGGTTTATTCGGGCGTTTGTTATAAGGATTGACAGGTGCTCGTCGAGTCTTCCGACTTCCGCGAATAAAACCTGCATTTTCCGGGCATCGTCGTTGGCATAGAACAGCGCGTCCTCATCGAAGTTGCCCTGGTTTGATCCAATGAACATACCCGACCGAACGGTCTGGGCTTTGGAGCTACCCAACCCGACCAAGATTACTATCATGGTGAAAATCCCGATCCGGGCTTTCATGACTACTGGCACCTCAGTTGAATGCTTTTTGATTTGACCATGTCTTTCGGGTCACGTTCTCCTTGGGCGGTTGCAAACTGAATCTCAAGCCTTTCGACCCCAGCGTCACACTCGACCAACAAGCTTCCGGGTAAGACGACTTCATGATGGGGAGCAATCACCACCCCGGTCAAACCGGAAATTGGAGCGAGTGCACCATGTTCCTCGGCCAGGACTGTAATAACCATGGACTCGGGAACGATGATTCCCAGACGGAGCCGGTCACCCTGACGATACAGGAAACCAGCATCGGCTTCTCTGACTTGCTCGCCTCTCTTTACGTACACTTTCACACCCGGCTCCCCCTTAAGCCGAATACCATTGGATGGAGAGTCCGAACGGGTGAGGAAAATCATAGCCGCTCCCACCAGAATCAACGCGCAGGCTGCAGCAAAACCAAGCGCCCATCGTTTTACCAACAAGGACTGACCGACCTGATGGTGTTGATACCTCTCTAATAACTCCGTGTAGGTCTGGTCAGGAACAGACGACGCTTGAAGATCCGACTGCTCCTGCTCAAGTAACTCGAGTTTTTCCTGACATGCCGAACATTGAACAATGTGGGATTCAAGGTCGGATTCCAGTTGCATTCCAGTAGAGTAGTTTAGCAACTGAATTTCATTGGGATGACTAGATGAAGGCATATCTACTCCTCATTACTGTTAAAACAACAACGAAGAAATCCCCAAAAAGTGGCCAATTACTTTCAACCGCCTTTTCAAAACCCTTCGAGGTTATCCTGCATTTCTCACTTTAAAGCATTGTCTACGTCTACTTACGACTTTGGCGAGAAACCAGGAATAATTTCCAATCCACCAACTTATCATTTAATAATGGAATCGAAAACCCTTTGTAGCTTGGACAACTTACGCTGTAGGCTTCTTTTGGGCATGCCTATAATTCTAGCCATTTCTTTCAGGGAATACCCGTCAATAAAACGATAAACGGCGATTTCTCGCAGCGAAGGGGGCAGTTTATTTAGCAGTTGATGGACCAAGACAGCCTTTTCTGCCTTCTGAGCCCCATCGAAAGAAATCGGGCTCCATCCATTTGATTCGATTTTGAGTTTGGATTCTAGCTCATGTTTTCGAATCTGGTCGATACACAGGTTGGTGGTCAATCGGATCAGGTAGCCTACATTTGCAACTGCTTGATTGCCTTTTTGTAACTCAACCAAGACCTTATAAAACACTTCCTGTGTAAGATCGCTGACCAGTTCTCGATTCTTGAAGAAATGCGCGATCCGTTTGCGGACTACAAAGATGTAGCTTTCATACAGCTTGCAGAACTCCTTTTGCACCTGTTCGTTCAATTGACGCTTACCTGATGGTTATCACGGGAGAACCGTGTAGAACTGTATAGGGATTTTCCACACGCTGTACGTGTTTGTCGGTCGGTGGTCAAGGTTCCGCGGTGCCGATGCGCTGGCCTAGCCCAAAAGCCTGGTTCAGTGCGTCGGGGTGGTTTTGGATGGTGCCTTTTTCGTCCACGCTGGAAAACAGAATCGCGCCGCCGTAGTTCATGTCCAGTGCGTCGAAGAAGTACTTGGCCATCAGTTCGGTGCCTTCGAATAGTTTTTTTCCTTGAGTGGCCCCGACGGCGATCAGGTAGCCGCTGCCGCTTGCGTGCCTTTGCTTTCCGGACAGCCGGCGCCGGTTCCAGGGGGCCTGGGCGCGGTCGATCAAGGCTTTGAGTTGGGCGGGCGGGCCGTAGAAGAAGATGGGGGTGGCCAGGATGACGGCGTCGGCCCGGTCGAACTGGGGGTAAACCTTCTGCATGTCGTCGACGACGATACACTCGCCGGTCTCGTCGCAGCCGCCGCATTCATGACAACCACTGATATCCAGGTCGGCGGCGCGGAGAGCGGTCACCTCGGCGCCGGCGGATTTGGCGCTTTGAAGCGCCTTTTCCAGCAAGAGGTCGCTGTTTCCGCCCTCTCGGGGGCTGCCGTAGATACCCAGTATCTTCATTGCATGTTTTCCATGAGCGCTTCGGCGAACTCGGAGCATTTCAGTTCGGTAAGGTTGCTCTCGCCTTCGTTGCGCCAGCCGCGGACCAGGTCGTAGGTGCCCGTGCGCCGGGACAGGGTGGTTTCCAGGGACCGGTGGATCGTTTTGGCGGCCTCCGGCCAGCCAAGGTACTCGAGCAGCATGGCGGCGGAGAGGATCAAGGACGACGGGTTCACCTGGTCCCGGCCGGCGTACTTGGGGGCGGTTCCGTGGGTGGCCTCGAAGACCGCCAGGTGATCGCCGATGTTGGCGCCCGGTGCCATGCCCAGGCCGCCCACGCCGCCGGCGGCGGCGTCGGAGATGTAGTCGCCGTTCAGGTTGGGGGCTACGATCATGTCGTACTCGTCGGTGCGGGTGAGCAACTGCTGAAACATGTTGTCGGCGATGCGGTCGTTGACGTTGAGCTTGCCTTTGAACTCGGGTTCTTCAGCGACCTGGTAGCCCCAGCGCATGAAGGCGCCCTCGGTGAACTTCATGATGTTGCCCTTGTGCATGAGGGTCACCGTCTTCCGGTCTTTCTCCAGAGCCCAGCGCAACGCCTTGCGCACGTGGCGCTTGGTGCGTCCGGGGCTAATGGGCTTGATGCCCACGGCGGCGTCCGCGGAGATCTTGTCGGTGCCCACGCCCAGATCCAGAAGAAGCGAGATGATCTTCTTGGCCTCCGCGCTGGAGGATTCGTACTCAACGCCGGCGTAGACGTCCTCGGTGTTCTCGCGGAAGATAACCACGTCCAGCTTTTCGGGGTGCTTGAGCGGGGAGGCCGAGCCGTACCAGCGGACCGGGCGGACGCAGGAATACAGGTCGAGAACCTGGCGGATGGTTACGTTCAGCGAGCGGATCCCGCCGCCCACCGGCGTGGTCAGGGGGCCCTTGATGCCCACGACGTGTTCGCGCAGGGTCTCCAGGCTGGCTTCGGGAAGGTACTCGCCGGTCTGTCGGTGGGCCTTCTCTCCGGCCAGGATTTCCTTCCATTCGATCTTGCGTTTTTTTCCGTAAGTATGCTCCACGGCCGCGTTCACCACCTTGATCATGGCCGGGGTGATGTCAACGCCGATGCCGTCTCCCTCGATGAAGGGGATGATGGGATGGTCGGGAACCTTCAGCCGGTCCTGGTCGGTCTGAATTCGTTCGGGCATGGTTACAGTGTTATCTCCCCGTGCTTCTTGATGTGCTCCACCAAGCCGCCGTCTTTTAAAATTCCCATCATCTCTTTCGATAGCGGGGGGAAGGAGGCTTCCTTGCCGCTGGTCCGGTTCTTGAGGATTCCTTTTTCCAGATTTACTTCCAGTTCGTCGCCGTCGTTTATGCCGGAGGTGTTCACCAGGATTACCGGCAGGCCGATGTTCACGGCGTTTCTGAAGAAGATCCGGGCGAAGCTTTGAGCCAACACGGCGGAGACGCCGGCGAGCTTGATGATGGCGGGCGCGTGCTCCCGCGAGGAGCCCAGGCCGAAATTTTTTCCCGCTACCACGAAGTCTCCCGGCTTGACGTTTTTGGCGAAGTCCTCCCGGGCGTCCTCCAGCACGTGCTTTCTTAACTCGGGGAGGTTGGAGCGCAGGTGGAAGTGACGGCCCGGGGCGATGTGATCGGTGGAGATGTCGTCTCCGAATACCCAGGTCTTACCCACGAGCAGGTTCATGTCGTTACCTTCCGGGGATCGGTGATCCTGCCGGTCAGCGCCGTGGCGGTCGCGGTGGCGGGGGAAGCCAGGTAGATGAAGCCCTCGGGGTTGCCCATGCGGCCCTTGAAGTTACGGTTCTGGGTGGCCAGCGCCACCTCGCCGGAGCCGAGGGCCCCCTGGTGAACCCCCACGCAGGGGCCGCAGCCGGGGGGCAGGACCAGGCCGCCCGCCTCGACGAAGATCCGAAGCAGGCCGTGCCTTTCCGCTTCCAGGTATGTTTCCCGCGAGGCCGGGCCCACCAGCAGGCGGACGCCGTTTTCGATCTTTTTGCCCGCGAGCATGTCCGCTGCGATCTGGAGATCGCCGATGCGTCCGTTGGTGCACGTGCCGATGAACACCTGGTCGACCTTTACGTCGGAGAGATCCCGGGCCAATGCGGTATTGTCGACGCTGTGGGGTTTCGAGACGGTGGGCTCGATCCGGCCGAGATCGTATTCGAGACTTCGTTGGTAGGAGGCTCCCGGGTCCGGGCCCAGTTTTTCTCCGCTACGGCCGCGATCTTCGAGATAGGCCAAGGTGATTTCGTCCGCGGGGAAGAGCCCCGCCTTGGCGCCCGCCTCGACGGCCATGTTGGACACGGTCAGGCGCGACTCCATGTCCAGGGCTTCGAGATCGCCAGAGAACTCCAGGGCCTGGTAGGTGGCCCCGGCGGCGCCGATGTCGCCGATCAGGTGGAGAATCAGGTCCTTGGCGAAGACGCCTTTTTCAAAACGCCCGGTCAGCTCGACCGAGAAGCTCTCGGGGACCCTGAACCAGGTCTGGCCCAGGGCCATGGCCACGGCGACGTCCGTGGAGCCCACCCCGGTGGCGAAGGCGCCGAAAGCGCCCGCCGTGCATGTGTGCGAGTCTCCGCCCACGATCAGCATGCCCGGGGCGGCGTGGCGCTCGGCCACCAGCTGGTGGCAGATTCCTGCTCCCACTTCCGAGACTCCCGCCCCGGTGTTTTTCGAGAATGTTCGCATGAACACGTGATCGTCGGACAGCTCCTTGCGCGGGCTTGGTGAGGCGTGATCGAAGAAGAAGAGTGTAGCGTCGGGCCGGGCCACTCCCCGCAGGCCCAGCTTTTCGATCTGCCGAATCGCCAGGGGGCCGGTGCCGTCCTGGGCGAAAGCCAGATCCACCCGGGCCACGACGATCTCGCCGGCGCGGACTTCGCGCCCGCACTTGGCCGAAAATATCTTTTCGGCCATGGTCTGGGGCCTGGCACTCACTGGCGCTTCTTCAGCGGCACGAATTTCTTGTCGAACCCGCCGATGTAATTGGAGGTCGGGCGGATCAGCCGGTTGTCGCGGAACTGCTCCATGATATGGGCGATCCAGCCGGCGGTGCGGGCCAGGGAGAAGATGCAGGTGAAGTACTCCTTGGGGATGCCCAGTGCCGCCTGCACGGTGGCCGAGTAGAAATCCACGTTGGGGTAAATGCCCTTGAGCTTGCGCACCCGCTCCTCGATCTGCTGGGAGATTTCGAACAGGTGCTCGAGGCCGGCGTGCCGGCAGAGCTTCTCGGAGTATTTCCGCAGGTGGTGGCTGCGCGGATCTTCGGTCTTGTACATGCGGTGGCCGAAGCCCATGATGCGCTCTCCGCTGGCCAGCATGCCGTCGATGTAGGCCTTGACCCGTTCCGCGCCGCCGATCTGCTCCAACATTTCCATAACCTTGGTGTTGGCCCCGCCATGCAGCGGCCCCTTCAGGCTGGCCAGGGCCGCGCAGATGGCCGAGTGTACGCCCGCCAGCGTGCTCACCGTGGCCCGGGCGGCGAAGGTGGAGGCGGCCAGCCCGTGATCGGCGTGGAGCATCAGCACGGTGTCTAAAACCGACCGCTCGATCTTCTTGGGGGTGCGGCCGTTGAGCATGTACAGGAAATTGGCCGCGAAGCTCATGCTCTTGTCCGCCGACACGATGGGCCGGCCCGTGCGGATCCGATACAGCGAGGTGACGATGGTGGCCACCTGGGCCAGGACGCGCTTGGCCTTGCGCAGATTGGCGGCTTCGCTGTTCTTGCCGCCGTCCGGATCGTACATGCCCAGCGCGGAGAGCGCCGTGCGCAGCACCACCATGGGATTGGCGTTGGGGGGCGACCGGCGGATTAGCTCGTCCACCTGATTGGGCAGCCGCATCTCGGCGATCAGTTCGGAGCGGAAGTCGTCGAGCTGCTCCTGGTCGGGCAGTTCTCCGAACCAGAGCAGGTGAACCACCTCCTCGTAGCAGACTTTTTCGGCCAGCTCGTCGATGTCGTAGCCGCAGTAGTAGAGCTTTCCGTTTTGGCCGTCCACGAAGCTGAGTGAAGTCTCCGCCGCAACCACTCCTTCCAGGCCGCGGACCGGCGTTTTTCTCTTTTTGCCGAAAACCATTCGCTACCCCCTTTCCGATCGCAGAGTCTCTTGTACCGGAACTCGATGGAAAGAGTCAAATCGGGCCGCGTGGCCCCCAGGGCCCCGGCCCGTGCGGATATGGTAGAAATGCACCATGCGCCGGATGGCTTGTGGACTGCAACTGATTCCTGCCATAATCCCGGCATGATCGAGGGCGTCTACATCCATTCCACCGCCGTCGTGGACGAGCCGGTGGAGATCGGCGTGGGCACCAAGATCTGGCACTTTTGTCATGTGATGCCAAAGGCCAAGATCGGCGACCACTGCGTGCTGGGGCAGAACGTCTTCATTGGGGAGGGGGTGAAGATCGGCAACGGGGTCAAGATCGAGAACAACGTATCCATCTTTACCGGCGTGACCCTGGAGGACGACGTGTTCTGCGGCCCTTCGGCGGTCTTTACCAACGTGAAGACGCCGCGCTCGGCCTTCCCTCGAAACGACGCCAAGCGTCGCTCCAAGACCCGGGTGAAACGGGGAGCCACCATCGGCGCCAACGCCACGATAGTCTGCGGCGCGAAAATCGGTCGCTACGCCTTCGTGGGCGCGGGCGCGGTGGTAACGGAGGACGTTGCCGGCTTCGCCCTGGTAGTGGGCAACCCGGCCCGACGGGTCGGCTGGCGCTGCGTGTGCGGCGAGGAAATCAAATTCAAAAAAGCAGTCGCCCTTTGCACCGCCTGCCGGCGGGAATACCGGAAGAGGGGCGGGAAAGTGGAACCATCTACGACCCCGGCAGGAACGGCAGTATGCCGGTGACGGAGCGCGGCCGTCATCCCTCGGAGCGTGCCAGCAGGCTCTCGATGAGATTGTTGGAATAGGAGGTGAGCTTGGTGAACACCACGCCCATGCCGGGCGTATTTCCCCCGCCGGGAGACACCACCCGGACCACCTTGCCCTCGCCCTCGATGGTTTCGAGCTCGTCCATGATCACGGTGAACTTCAGGTTGACCAGGGTTCCGGCCGGCAGGGGGTTCTGGCTCTTGATGAATACGCCGCTCTTGGAGATGTTCTGCACGTACTCGACGATGAACTCATCCACGTCACGAAACTCGTGGTTTACGGTTACCCGCAGGTCTTTGCGCTGACCGCCGAATTGCCTCTCGTCCATTCTCTGCTCCTGGTCTCCGCCTGAGGCGGTGTTGCGTCTTCTACCTCCCGGACGCCGTCGCCGTCAACTCCAAAGGGACGAACAAGAACGAGTCGATGTCCGCATAGGCGTAATCTACACCCGCCACAAATGCGACACCCGCGTAGGCGTAGACTGCGCCAGCTTCCACGGCCTGAAACCGTCCATCAAGGCCATCGCTCGATTTTAGCTCTCAGGGTCAATTCCGGGCGGCAAGGCGGGTTTCTCTGCTTCGATCCCCGGCGGCAGCTCTTTCTTGAACAGATCTTCTTCCGTCCTAAACGAGTCTTTCAGTTTCTCCGCATCGGCCGCGAAAACCAGTCCCAGCGCCTGGGCCTCTTCCACGTAGGATCCCTCGATAAGCCGCAGCTCGCCCTGGGGTACCACGATGATGGCGGACTCGCCCAGCACCGGGCACTTGTCTTCGCACTGGCCGCAGCCATTGCATTTCTTGGGGTTGACCACCGGCAGCTTGACGTGGTGCTGCGCGTCCTGCTCGAAGACGATGGCGTTGTAGGGGCACTGCTCATCGCAGATCAGGCAGCGGTGATCCTGCGACCAGGGCAGGCAGCGGTTGCGGTCGATGTAGGCGGTGCCTACCTTGGCGTGTTGCTTCTCATCCAGGGAGAGCGGCCGGATGGCCTCGGTGGGGCAGACGTGGCCGCAGACGTTGCAGGTCTGCTCGCAGGCGGCGTGGCGCAGGCTCATGTGCGGGGCCCAGAGTCCCTCCAGGCCCGCGCGGTGCCAGTCGGGCTGCAGGGTGTTGGTCAAACAGGCGCGCATGCACTCGCCACAGCGAACGCACCTCGAGAGGAACTCGGGCTCCGGCAGGGCGCCGGGGGGGCGGATCAGGCGGCCGTGGCGCTCGGGGAACGGGAGGAACGAATCAGACGGGTGCAGCAGGTCGGCGCGCATGGACAGGCTCGCGGCCAGGCCGCCGGCGATGCCGCCCAAGAACATCCGCCGGGAGGTGGCCGTGCCGGGAAGGTCCACGGCCTCGGCTTGCTTTGTGAAGGTGAACTTCACCGCGCCTTCCGGGCAGGTCTTTACGCAGTGCCGGCAGACGATACATTCGCTACGGTCGGTGGCTACGCCCTTTTCATGGATGGCGCCGGTGGGGCACTCGCGGACGCAGGTGTTGCAGGCGTTGCACTTGTCGGAGACCCTCCGGCGGTAGGGGGCGTAGCGTCCCACCCAGCCCAGCATGGCTCCCAGCGGGCACAGGTGCCGGCACCAGAAGCGCGGTTGCATGCGTGAAAGCATCAGAATTGAAATCAGCAGGCCGACGAACAAGAGTGCTCCGGTGAACGACGGCAATATCAGCTCCAGGTAAGCCACCTCGGTCCAGCCCAGCCAGGCGCCGATGGGTCGCAGGATCAACAGCCCCACGTCCTGCAGCAGCATGATCACCGGGTGGAAGATGATGGCGGCGAAGCGGGTGAAGATGACGATGGGATCGCCGAAGCCCAGCAGGTTGAATCCGGCCACCGCCGCGGCGAGAATCACCAGCAAGCAGACGAACTTGATCTTCCGCGCCTGTTTATAGGCCCCGCGGTTTTTCAAGACCCGCTGCCGCCGGCCCAGCCACTTGTCGGAAAAATCCAAAAGCGTTCCCATGGGGCAGACGTGAGAGCAGAACACCCGGCCCATAACCAAAGCCAGCGCAACAAAGGCCAACGATACCAGCAAGAGCGGCACCAGCACCCGGCCGGCGATGGTGTGGACCAGGGCCAACAGCGGATCGGAAAACAAGAAGAAGTCCACCGGCCAGGTGGGTTGTCCCTCGAAGGCCGCCAGCCAGAACAGGGTGGTGAACAGGGTCATGGAGAAGGCCTGCAGGCCGCGGCGAAACGAGTACTTGCGCCACATAAGGGCAAAAAGCAGCGGGCCGTGCAGGAGCAGAACGTAGGCCGGGTGAAACCAGGAGGCGTTCATGTCCCCGAGGATAGTCGCTGGTCGGATGAGAATCAACGCCGCCGAAGGATGAATGGGAGGAGCGGGTGTACACGACTTGAAGGCGAGTCGGGTTTACTGTAGGGCTTGCTTCCAGGCTTCGACCCGGTCGTGGCCGTAGGCGGTTTCCCAGGCCTTCAGCATGGGCTCTAGGGGGACGTCGGGAAAGGCGCCGTGGTGGCGGAGGTATTCCACGAACTTGCGGCCCTGCCCGTCGGTGGGGGGGAAGATGGCGGTGTGGTGGCCGTCGAATTCGACTAAGGGGTAACCCATCTCTTCGCACAGCTGCTTGTGGAACGACGGGGTCATCTGGATCCATTTGTTCCCCAGGCGCATCTCGGTATAGCAGTGGTAGACGAACAGGTTGGTCTTGGCCATCTCTAAAAATTTCTCCGGGACCAGGTGGTTCCTGATGTCGGCGAAAACCAACCGGGAGGGGATGCCGCTGGCCCGGGCCAGGGTGCACAAGACCAAGGCCTTCTGGACGCAGTAGCCCCGGCCGCGATCCAGGATGGCGGTGGCCTTGTAGTGCTCGGGCAGGAAGAACGGGTTGACCAGGCTGTAGGCGATCTGGTCGCGGACCCACAGGAATAGGCGCCGGGCCTTTTCGTGGTTGTCCTCGGTGCCGGCGGTGAGCTTCTTCGCCAGAGATACTATTTGGGGATGATCGCTTTCGATGGTTTCGGTGGATCGTAGGAAAAGCTTCAGATCCGTCAAGGCACGTTCCTCGTATTTTTTTACGGTTCAATCTCCAGTTCGTCGGCCAGATCCTGGGCGTCGTAGAGTTTCTGCAAAGCTTCCAGGACGTAGGCGCTGTGGACCGAGACGGCGCGGTTGTTTTCGGGGTCGAAAAAAAAGCGGCCGGCCAGGCTTTCGATGTTGCCGTCGAAGACGATCCCGACCAGTTCGGCCTTCTGGTTGATCACCGGCGAGCCGGAGTTGCCGCCGATGATGTCGCATTCGCACACGAAGTTGACTGGGGTGGAGAGGTTCAGAAGCTTCTTGTGCTTCCAGAAGCGTTCGGGCAGGGACCACTCGCCCTGTCGGTCGAATCCCAGCGCGCGGTTGTACAGGCCGTATATGGTGGTCATGTAGGGGGCCCGGGTGCCGTTCATGGGGTAGCCCTTCACCGGGCCGTAGGCCATGCGCAGAGTAAAGGTGGCGTCGGGGTAGGTGTTATTTCCATAGATGGCGAAGCGGGCCTGGGCGATTTGCTCGCTCGCGGGGGTGATGACGCTGTCGATGTGCTGTTTCTGCCACTCTTCGTTCTCCACGATTATGGGCACGATCCGACGGGCGAATACGATCAGCGGATCCTTCGACTTCTCCACCGCCTTCAGGCCGCCTTCGATCAGTTTCTTGCGTTCGGCCACGTCCAAAAGCTTGGTCTCCGCGGTTAGTTTTTCGGCGGCTTCTTTGGGATCGCCCAGGGTCAGGATGATCTTGGATAACTTGTCTTTATTGCCCAGGGTATCTATGGTCAGGCGGAAGGAGCTTTCCAAAATCGCCGCCTCCAGATCGCGGTAGACTGGGGCCGGCGAGAACAGGTGGAACTTCAGCTCCTCCAATTCGGAGTCGTGGAAGCCGTCCAGCCGGTCGGCGTCGGGCTTCTTGATCTCCTGGACGTATTTGACGATGTTCACCGCCAGTTTGCCCAGCTCGGAGCCGAACAGGCGCTGGTGGGCGCGGCGCCCGATCTCGCTCTTGTGCTTACTGATGACCTTTTCTATGTTTTCCCAGGCCTGGCCGTACTGCTGCTTCCACTCCGGCTTGTCGTCGACCAGCTTGCGGATCTCTGCCTCGGTCTTTTGCTTGCGCTGCATGAAGCCCGCGTCGGTCAGGCTTTTGTACATGCCCGTGAAGGCCTTGTGGGCGTTGTTGTATCTGTAGAAGTAAGCCCGGGCCCGGCGCACCTGCTCTTTTCCTCGCCGGGAATACTCGTGCAGGCCGGCCAGGATGCGGTCGATGTACTTGATGGTCAGCGGGTACCGCAGGTCCCGTTGTAACTCGAGCTGGGCTGCGGTGTAGAGGCGGTTGGTCCGGCCGGGGTGGCCGGTGATAAAAACCAGTTCGCCGTTGCCGGCGCCCGACGCGTTCCATTTCAGGTAGTGCTCGGTCTTCAGCGGTTGGCCGTTCGCGTAGACCCGGAAGAAGGTTATGTCGAGGCCATAGCGCGGGTAGGTGAAGTTATCCGAGTCGCCGCCGAATATGGCCGCCTGGCGCTCGGGTGCCATGACCAAGCGCACGTCGGTGTACTTCTGGTAGCGGTACAGCCAGTATTCTCCGCCGTGGTAGAGCTTGACTACGTCGGAGCGCAGCCCGGTCTTGTCCTGGCTCTCCTTTTCGATCCTGGCCCGCTCGGCCTTGCGCGCCTTGATGGCCTCCGCGTCGCTCATCTCGGGCTTGATCGCGGCAAGCACGTGCTTGGTTATGTTTTTCATCGACACCAGGACGTTCACCTCCAGGTCGGGGCACTTGATCTCGTCCTCGGGACGCTTGGCGTAGA
Source organism: Deltaproteobacteria bacterium (assembly GCA_030622135.1). Classification (GTDB taxonomy): domain Bacteria; phylum Myxococcota; class B64-G9; order B64-G9; family B64-G9; genus JAUXGL01. The sequence goes on along the minus strand of JAUXGL010000038.1, from coordinate 15,288 downwards.
ATCCGTTCTTGACGTAGTCTGCCTGCCGAGAGGACATCTTCTGTAGCTGGCCCACGGCCACGTGGTGGTTGGTCACCAAAAGCCCGTAGGGGCTGGCGAACGAGCCCGAGCCCCCATCCATGAAGCGCACGCTCGAAAGCCGCACGTGATCCAGCCACTCCTGCGTGGGAGTGAAGTTGTATTTCTCCTGGAGTGCCTTCACCGGCGGGTTGTCGAACGTCCACATGCCTTCTTCAGCCAGGCCGGGGACGGCCAGAGTCAAAGACAGCAGGATAACCAGCGGGATTCGTGTATGCATAGACCACCTCCTAGTGGATAAACCATACTAATGGGTGACCCCCGGTATGTTACTCCTATTTCGGTGTGGCTATCGCCAGGTTCTGGATGCCGGCGGACTTGGCCAGGTCTAGCACTTCGACCAGTCTCTGGTGAGCGACCCCGTCGTCGGCCTGGACGACGATCCGTGCCTGGGGATCCTTGGCCGCCAGTTTCAGCAGCTCGTCTTGGAGTTTCTCCTTGGAGATGGTTTCTCCCGCGAGAAGGATCCGGCCGTCCTTTCGGACGGCGATGACCAGGTTTGCCTCCGGCGGGGTTTTAGTCGCCGCCTTGGGCAGCTCGATACCGCGCGGCTCGCTGATGACCGCGGCCTGCTTGATCTGCCGGACTTCGGCCCGCAGGGCATGGATCTCCCGGCGCAGCTCCTCGATGTCCTTCGCCTGCGCGTAGTCGCCGGTCGCACAGCCGGGTGCGGTTATGCCGGCGATGAAGCCTAGAATTAGCAGATGGAATAGTGTTTTCATTCCAGTTCCTTCCTGAGCCAAAGGATATCCGATCTTTGCTCACCAATACCAGCTGATTTTGGAATGGCGGGCTACTTCGCCCGGGGTGGCGTCGTGATGATACGGGCGATTTCGTCGTAGAGGCCGCCGGGGGAGAAAAAGACGAACTCGGCGTCTCCGAAAGAGATGTGGTCCCGGTCGCGGAGCTCCACCGCCCGGCCGGGGACCAGGATGGTCTCGTTGATGGTGGTTCCGTTGGTGGACTCCAGGTCGTAGATCATGAAAAGGCTGCTGCCGGCTTCCTGGAAGAATATCGCGTGGCGCGCGGAGACGGTCTCATCGTGGATGACCACGGCGTTTTCCTCGGATCTCCCGATGCTGAGCTCGAGAATGTGTTCCGGCCGGCTCTTGCGCAGCTCGATGACCGGAAGGGTGTGCTTCAGCTCGGCCTCTCCTTCGCCGGCCTGGGCGAACTGCTCGTACCCCTGCATCTTGGTGGTGGTCGCCTGGAAACTCAGATCGTCGCGTACGGCCTTGGAGATGAACACCGGCGCGGTGCGCTCGATAAACGCGTCGCGCTCCAGGCTCGCGCACAGTCGAAAGTAATCTTGTAGCAGGGGCTCAAGCATCTCAATACTGGGCCTTGATTATCACACAACCTGAATTTCGGCAAGATGATCCGGAACCCCCAATCTGGAATCCCCAATCTGGACGAGCCGGACCCCAAAAGGGCTCGTTGCCGTTTCCGCGGTCGTCTAGATTGCCGGCCTGGGGGCCGTTGGTAATATTGACCCTCCAGCCGGCTTGTGACAAGGTATCTCCCGTATTTGCAGGAGGTTCTGGTCATGGGCAGGATGACGTGGGTAGCGATGTTGGTGGGGATCCTGTTCGGGTTTTTTGGGGACGCTCTGGCCGAAGATTGCAAGGTGCATTCGAGCAAGGGTGGTAGCTGGGAATTCAAGAGCGGCAAGTGCAAGAACGGGCTGGCTCACGGGCAGGCCCAGGCGATCAACAAGAAAAAGCACCTGTACGCGGGCGAGTTCAAGAACGGGGTCATCCACGGGCACGGTACCTACACCTGGCCGGACGGCTCCTACTACGTGGGCAGCTTCGAAAAGGGCGAGTTCTCGGGCGCGGGCACCTACACTCGCCTGGACGGGAGCGAGTTCGAGGGGGAGTGGAAGAACAACAAGCGCAACGGCCAGGGTCACTACAAGGATCCCAGTGGCCGGGAGTATCAGGGGGAGTGGAAAGACGACCAGATGCATGGTCGGGGGAAGCTGGCCTGGCCGGACGGCAAGACCTATGCAGGTAACTTCGTCATGGGTAAGATGCACGGGCAGGGTACCTACATCCTGGCCAACGGAAGGAAGTACGCAGGCGAGTGGAAGAACGACCAGCGCAATGGCCCGGGGACCTACACCTGGCCGGACGGCAAGAAGTACTCGGGCAACTGGACCGGGGGGAAGCCCGATGGCCATGGCGCCAAGACCTGGTCCTCCGGCAAGAAATACGACGGCGAGTGGAAAGCGGGGAAGCGGACCGGGCCGGGGACCATGACCTGGCCGGATGGGCGTAAGTACGCGGGGGAGTTTTTAAACAACAAGTTCCACGGGCAGGGAACCCTGACCGGCAAGGACGGCGAAATCTATGCAGGGGCCTGGAAGAACGGGAAGCGACACGGAAAGGGCACTTACAGGTGGTCCGACGGCAACGAGTACGAGGGTGGGTGGAAGAACGACAAGCGCGAGGGTCAGGGGACCATTTACTGGACGGACGGTTGGACCTACACGGGTGCCTGGAAGAACGGTCAGAGGCAGGGACAGGGTAGCCTGAGCTCCACCTCCGGCGAGAAATACGTGGGGAACTGGAAAAACGATCAGAAGAGCGGCCAGGGCACCCTGGTGTTGCCCGACGGCACCAAGTACACCGGTCGGTTCAAGGACGACCAGCCCCACGGCCAGGGCATCTACCAGTTCCCCGACGGGAAGAAGGTCAAGGGACGCTGGAAGGAAGGAAAACAGGTTAAAAGATAGGAGGGTGTTATGAGAAGAGCCGTACAAGTGTTTCTGGTGTTTGTCTGCGTGTTGGTCCTGCTGGGTTTCTACGGGTGCGGCGAGGAAGACGCCAACGACCAACTGATCGGCGGTGAGTGCGCCACGGCGGCGGACTGTGACGACAACGACGACGACACACCGCAGCTGGATTGCATCACAACCTTCAAGGGCGGCTATTGCGGTCGGGAGGGATGCACCCAGAACGCCGGCTGCCCCGAGAGGTCCATCTGCGTGACTCACGCGACAGTTAACTACTGCTTCCTGGTCTGCACGCAAAAAACCCACTGCAACCAGAACCGCACGGTCGACAACGAATCTAACTGTTCCTCCAACATCGATCCGGTCGAGGGCGGCGAGGACAAGGTCTGCGTGCCCCCCTCCGGGTAGATCTGAAGAACCCGAATAGACCATATACCTTCGGGGTTTGAGGGTTGGCCCGATGGAGTCTGTGCGGTCCAGGCAGCGTGACTATTCGTCTTGCTGCTCTTCTTTTTTCCCCTGCTCGGCCTTTTGCTTCTCGATGTCCGCGCGGACCTCGTCCATGTCGAGCCTGCGGATCTTCTCGACGATCTCGTCGATGGCGGCGGCGGGCAGGGCGCCCGGCTGCATGAAGATCATGACTTTTTCTCGAAAGACGGCCAGGGTGGGAATGGAGCGAATTCCGAAGGATCCGGCCACCTCTTGCTGCTCCTCGGTGTTGCAACTGGCGAACACGATGTCGGTGTACTTGTCGGACGCGGCCTCGAATACCGGCTTGAACATCTTGCAAGGACCGCACCACTCGGTCCAGAAGTCGATGAAAACGATGTCGTTGCCCGCGATGGTGGCATCCAGGTTATCCTTGGTCAATTCGATGGTAGCCATTTATTCTCCTCTCGCCCCCGACTTTCCCCTGAGTACCAGCACGTAGTCAAGCTGATCGTCGCAGAGCTTTTGGGGATTGTCGATGTCGTAGGTCATGTCGTAGCTGGCGATGTGCTCCAGTTCGGGCACGGAGCGCAGAGTCGCCTTGAGCTGCTTGGCGTTGTAGGCGCGGAAGTCCCAGATGTTCTCCTGCTGGTGCACCTTCCCGTTTCTGCTCACCACCATCCGGCAGCGATGGCGCTCGACCCGCTTCTTTGGGTCCGCCGGCCAGCCGTGGATGTTGCAGGTGACGTGTACACCCTTGCGCTTGCGGTCCCAGCGTTCCCGGCTGCAGCGGTCGGTGTCGTAGTCGCTCAGGTGGATTCCCAGGACGTAGAGACCGCCGGGCTTGAGTGTGTCGCGAACGCAGCGGAGATGCGACCGGGCGCCCTTCTCGGTCAGGATGTAGCGGAATGTGCTCACGAAGCAGTGGGCCAGGTCGAACTTGTCTTTGACCGAAAATCGCTCCAGCCGACCCTGAAAAAGGTCTGCCTTGAGCTTGCGCGTCCGCAGCCGCTTTTTCGCATACCGCAGCATGATCTCGTTCTTGTCGAAGCCGGTCACCGAAAAGCCGCGGCTGGCCATGGCCGCCACCAGCCGGCCGCTGCCGCAGGCGGGCTCGAGCACCTTGCGGCCGCGAGTTTTTCCGTGCCGCTTCAGGACGGCCGCCAAAAACTCCGACTCCGGTTTGGTGTAGTCATCGAAGACGATGTCGTAGTACAGCGGGGTGTCGTACCAATCGATGGGCTGGAAGGTTGTCATTACTTTGTCGGCTTGATGGTGATGACCTTACCGCTGGAGTAGGCGGCGAATTCGGGGGCGTACATGGGTTGTAGTGTCGCCGGAGCTACCTTGAATTTGCCGGCCATGGTGGCGCGCATGCGGTGTTTGAAGGGGAACTCGCCCTGGGGGAGGGCCTCGAAGAAGAAGTTCATGCCGGAGTCGCGAACTTCTTCGTACCAGTAGATGCCCAGGTTCCATTTGTGTTTCGACGTCGTGCCGACCGGTTCGAAGCCGGCGGGCCTTGGGTCTCTGAGGTGGACGTATTCCATGGGGTGCTTGGAAGAAATCGAGAGGTGGACTTCCACCTCGTCGCCGGGTTCGATCTGGGCGCCTTCCTTCAGGGGCTTTAACACCACCTCGCGGCCGGTCTTCACGCGCTTTGAGAACTTGCGGGTCACCTTCAGGTAGTCGCCGCGGGCTTCCTTGGGGAGGCGTTCGGTGGAGAAGTGCCAGGTGGCGGAGGCCATGGCGAAGCCCTTGGTTTTCTTCTCGACCACCACGGTGGAGGTCTTTTTGGGGTCGACCTGCTCGCCGGGGATTACTATCTGGTTCTTCTTGCCGGTGTACTTGTCGGGCAGGAAGACGAAGTGCTTCTTGAGGTCGCCCACCGTGACGGTGATTTCTTCCCTGGTGGCCAGTTGTTCGGTTTTCTTCAAATAGTGGGCCAAGGAATAAATTACCTCGGAGGTGGCCTTGGTGGATTTCCAGTGGTTCATCTTCTTGTTCAAAAACAGCCAGAGGACCAGGCCGTCGAGCTTGGGTTCCTTGGGCATGATTTCCATGATGGTGCGGATGGCGAATGCGTGGGTCTCGATGGTGTCGTTGTACCAGAGCCAGGCGCGGTCCTCGGGGGCCCAGTGGGTGCCCTGGTCCTTCTCCTCCTTGGCGGAGTCCATGACGCTCTCCCACACCAGCTTGGCGTCCTTCTTGCGATCCATCCGGAACAGGGTCAGGGAGAGGTAGCCCTTCATGTAGGGGGAGTGCTGTTTCCAGTGGCGGAAGGAGAAGTCGAGCATGGTGGTGCGCTCTTTGTCGGTGAACACTCCGCCGGTCCAGGAGAGATCGGGATAGTTTCCGAGGGTGTAGTTCAAGAAGGTGATGAACTCCCAGCAGCAGTCGAGCGCCAGCATGTGCTGGACCATCTCGGTGCTGTAGTGGCGGTGCATGTAGCCCCAGGCGCGGCGGATCGTGTCCTTGGGGACATCCACGCCGAACTCCAGGGCTTTGGAGAAGCCGTGCAGGAGGTACAGGGTCATGTAGGGTGACGGGGGGCCGCCGGGAAACCAGGGGAAGGCGCCCGAGGAGGTCTGGGCTTTCTTCAGCTTGGCCAAAGACGCCTCCCGGTGGGCCTTGGTGATGCGCGGATCCAGGACGTTTATCAGCGGGTTTTTGCGCGCGGGGCCGCCCTGGGCTTCCTGCACCCAGGGGGTTTCCTCCAGGGCCATCTTGCGGTTGGGATCGTCCGCCGACCAGGTTTCCCACTCGGTTTTGCGTTTGGAGAACTCCTTGGCCATGCGTTTGATAGAGGGATACTGGCCGTAGAGCGAGGAGAGGATCCCGGTTGAGAGGAAGCGGTTGAGTAGCTGCTCGGTGCACTCGTAGGGGTAGTTGACCAGGTAGGGCAGGGCCGAGAGCACCGAGTAGAAGAGCTGGGCGTCGATGGTGACCACCATCTGATTGTGGATGCGGGTGGGATCGTCGTCCTTTTTCATGTCCTCGAAAACCATCACCCGGCGCTCCTGGTCTCGCAGGGTCACGAAGCGCGACTGGATCAGGTGCATGCGGCCGGGGAGCACCGGGATGGGGCGCAGCTCGCCGTCGGATATGTCGCCGGAGCGGGCGATGACCCGAAAGGCGATCAGGCCGATCTTGGCCGGGGTCTTGATGGGGAAAGACAGGTTGGTGCCGCCGCCGGCCTTGACCGTAAAGGGTTGCTTGAAGGCTTTTTTCTTGGAGAGGCCGAAATCGGCCAGCAGGCTCTTTTCCGTCGCCGGATCGATGATGTCGAAGTCCACCCGGCCCTTGAGCTCGCCCTCCGAGGCGTTGTTGACCACCACCTTGATGGTGGCCAAGTCGCCCTCGCGCAGAAACCGCGGCAGGTAGGGCCGCACCATCAGGTCCTTGACGCTTTTGGCCTCCTTCTTCACCGTGCCGGATTTGAGGTCCTTGGTTATTGCGTGGACGTAGACGTTCCAGGAGGTGACCGAGTCGGGGATCTGAAACTCGATGGAGGCGGAGCCGTCCGGGTTGGTCAACAGGTGTGGCTGGAAGAAGGCGGTTTCGGAGAAGTCGGTTCTTACCTGAACCGGCTCCGGCGGCCTTCCCTCCTCGCCCTTGCCGCCAGCCTTGGGGTGGCCGAGGAGGCGGCCCCCTTCGTCCAGCCCGCCGAAGGCCACCATGTCGATGTCGTCCCGGCCGTTGGCTTCCACCGGTTGGGCGACCTCGGACTTGGATTTCTTCCGCAGAGCCACGCGCTCCTCCGCGTCTTTTTTCATGCCGAATACGGCCGGGGCCCGGGAAGCGGCCAGGCTGCTCCGGTATTGGCGGTGGCCCCGCCGGCCGGGGCCGCCCACGCCGTACTCGTCGTGGAACCGCAGCGAGTCGCCGTGCAGGGCCGGGTAGCCGGGCAGGCCGGCCCAGCCGTGGCAGTCGGCCCAGACGATGCGCGCCCGGCCCAGGCCGGCGCGGGCCCAGGCGATGCCGGAGTGGTTGGGAAACAGGCTCAAGGGAGACGGGTGCGAGTGCGGCGCGAAGGCGTCCAGGGAGCGGTCGTACATATAAGCTAAAAGCTCGGCCGCGGCCACGGTGGTGTCTTTGCCCGCCGGCCCGGTGACTTTAATGATCCACTTTTCTTTCTGCCCCGGGCGGAGCTTGTCGCGGAAGGTCGAGAACTCGAGCTTCAGCTCCTGGTTGTCCCAGGGGACGAAGATGGTTTTCTGGTAGCTCATGAACTGGTGATCGCGCAGCACCCAGACGGTCACGCCGAAGCCGCCGCGGTCTTTCTCGGTGATGGGGATCTCGATGAGGGTGGGGTCCTTCCCCGCCTCCAGTTGGCGTCTTTTGATGCGTTTTCCGTCCTTGTGGATGTCGTAGATGATCGTCTGGTTATCGAGGCCGGAGAGCGCGAAGACGCGGGCGGTGCCGCCGACCTTGACCGAGCTCTTCTCGACCCGCAGCAGGGCGGGCAGGGGGATCTTGGTGTTCTTGCCGGCGACCAGGAACTCCTGCTTCATCTCGTACTTGGCTCCGTAGGCGTCCACGGTGCTGTAGTGGATCCGGTAGGCGCCGGCGGGCAAAGCGGGGACCTCCACCTTGGCCTCACCCTTGTCGTCGTGCTTCAGGTCGCCCCGGGTCTGCTCGGTTCCGTCGGCCCACTCCCGCATGACCGCCTCGGGGTTGTAGCGGGGATCCCAACGGGTGCGCTGGCGGTCGCCCGCGGTCATGAAGCCGAGATCCGCCTTCATCCCCGGTGGCAGCGGCAGCGGCTGGTCGACCGGGAGGAGGGTTTTTGGGGGAGTCTTGACGGCGACGATGCGGTACTGGCCCTTGCCCGGGGCGGGGTTGCCGTCCAGGTTGGTGCGCCGAACGGTCAGCTCGGATTTCCGGTTTTCCAAAAAGAAGTTGGTTTGCATGTCCACCCGGGCCTCCACGGCCACGAAGCCGAGCCTGAAGCCCCGCGAGGCCGAGCGGGTCTCGCCGCCCTCGTCGGTGACGTCGACGGACACGCTGTAGCGGTAAGAGAGATCCCGGGAGGTCTCGGCCAGGCGCTCGTCCGCCTTGGGGGTGAACTTGACCTCGAAGGTGCCGTCTTCCTTCAGCTCGGACACGCCGGTGGCGACGGTCTGGCTGCGGCCGCCCTGCTGGCCGCGCCAGTAGTACCAGCCCCACCACCAGGGGTAGACCGGCGAGCGCACCACCCGCCACTTGACCTTGGCGGTGACAAGCGGCAGGCCGAAGTAGTAGCGGGCCTCGCCCTTGAGCCTGGCGGTCTTGTTCAGACGCAGGGGATCCTTGGGGTCCAAGAGCTTCACCTCGAAAGTGGGACGCTTGTACTCCTCCACCTTGAAGTAGGCGTTGCCGTTGGGGGAGGTCTGCAGGCGCCAGTTGCCCAGCAGCCGGCCGGTGGGGATTGCAAACTCGCCCGAGGCGGTGCCGTAGGAGTTGGTCTTGAGCGTCTGGCTCTCGACCTTCTGGTAGTTGGCGTCCATCAGGGTAACGGTCACCTTGGTGTTCGGCGCGGTCTGGTAGTTGCCCAGGTCGTGGCAGCCCCGGTAGACCACCGTCTTGAACAGGATTTTCTGGAGCGGGCGGTAGATGCTGCGATCGGTGTAGATCAGGGTAGCGGAGTGTTCCTGCGGCTTCTGTTGCGGATACAAGCGGATGTGGTTGGGATCGATGGCGACTTGCCGGCCCTTCTGGGCGTAGAGGAAGTACGAGCGGGAGTCGGAGCGCGCAAAAGAGATCGTGCCGTCCTTGCCGGTCCTGCGGGTGGCCACCGATTTGTGCTTGGTGTTCCAGTCGTACTTGTAGAGGTAGACCCGCACCCCGGAGACCGGGCGCCCGGTTTTGCCGGAGAGCACGGTTACCTTCACCTGGCCGCCTTCTTGCTGGGTGACCATGACCAGGTCGCCGACGACAGTGTTGACGCCCAGGATCTTGTTGGTGGACTGGCGGAAGTCCTGGTAGGCCGAGGCCATTACCACGTAGAAACCCACCTTCTCAATCGGTGGGACCACGAAGTGCCTGTGCATCTTGTAGTCGGGGGTCGAGGCCGGCTCCACCTTCCACTTATGGGCCGGCTTGCTCTTTTTGATCAAACGGTTCAGCTCGCGGTGGTTGGGCAAAAGGTTGTAGTCGTTCGAGGCTTCGATGTGTTTCTTCAAGTCGATCGGGTAGGCCCGAAAGTAGATCTCGGTGAGGTTCTTGTAGTTGACCGCGATGGACTCCCTGGAGGGGGCGTCGGTGGCCATGGCCTCCAGGTTGTAGTCGGGCGACTCGATGGACCGGACGATGTGGTTGCAGCGTTGTCCTCCGATCGACTCCGGGTAGGCTTTTTCTCCCTCGATGGCGAGTTTCCGCGCCCGGATCAGGTTGTCGGGGGTGTCCTCCGCGCGGGTGAGCTCGGCGTAGAGCGCTTGGCCCACCGCCCACCAGGGCAGCTTGCGCATCGGCTCGAGGTGCTTTTTCAGGTCTTGCTTTATGGCCAGGCGATCGGGCGCCCCGGTGATGTTCTGGTGCAGGATGCGCAGCCGGCTCAATCTCGCCTCGAAGGCGGCTGCCGGCTCGTCCCGGCTCGCATGCCAGCGCTCCAGGTCGTCCAGGATCGCGCAGATCTTAATCAGCGGGTGCACGGCCGGATCGATCGATGCGCCCGGGGACAGCTTTTGTTTGCCGAGCAGCGCCTTGAGATTCAGCTGGTAGATCTGGTTGGTGTGCTCCGGTCGCCAGCCGGAGGTGTCGGAAAGCAGTTGGACCCGCAGGTAGGAGACCGCGTCCCGCAGGGTGGGGCGGATCTGCTCGGGGTAGTCGTTCTGGTCGATGTAGTCGGCCAGGTGCTTGATGGGATGATCGCCGAGCTGCTTGCGGTGCGAAAAGACCTTCTGGTAGGACTTCTGGGCCGCGGTGAAGATCTGCTCCATGGTCCAGGCCTTCAGATCCACCCGGCCCTTGGAGTCGACCTTCTCGCGCTTGCGGATCTCCCAGGAGTAGCGGTGGGCGTATGTCACCAGCGAGTTGGCGTAGTAGAGGTTCAACACCGTGTTGCCCAAAAGATCCTGGGGCCACTCCTGCTCGGCCAAAAAGCGCACCGAGGTTTCGTACCCGTGCAATGAGGTCCGCAGCATTACCTTGCGGATGAGGCCGCGGACCCACTCCTCGGACTTTTTCTCTCTCTTGGCTTTTTCCAGGAGCCGATCGACCACCTTGGCGGCCGCCTCGTACTTCTGCTCGTTGGAGAGCTTGTCGTACTCCTTCCACCCGTCTGCGAACTCGCCGACCCAGGGGACGACCTCCAGGGGCTCCACCGGCCTGGACGAGGCCTTTTTAGCCTCCGCCGCTGCGCTCATCCCCCCGCCGGTCGGCTCCACCACGTCCGAGGACCCGTTCTTGGGACAACCTGTGAGAATCATTGAAAAAACTAGAAAACAGACAATCACCGAGAAGCTGGCTCCGCGCATCGTTTACCTCCGGGGCAAGGGTTCTGTCGGGTTTTTATACGTTTGAATCTCCAGAAAGTTTCATTCAGGGTCCACGTGGACAATCACCTCGCCGACGTTCTCGATGTCGGTGAGGAGGCGGCGTTCGACTTCCTTGGCGATGGCGTGGCCTTCGCGGACGGTGAGGTCGCCTTTTACGGTGATGTGAATGTGGAGATGATATGTCCCGCCGGAGGAGCGCACCTTCAGGTCGTGCTCGTCGATCACACCCTCGACGCCGCGGGCGCAGGCGCTCATATTTTCGAGGACCGATCGAGGCGGAGCGGTGTCGGTCACTTCTTTCACCGCCCGCCAGAGGATCTGGGCTCCCACGCCGGCGATCAACAGCGAGACCACCAGGGCGGCGTAGGAGTCCAGGATGTGCCAGTCCGGGTTGATCTGGGCCGCGGTCACGCCGGCCAGAACGGCCACCGAGGACAGGGCGTCGGAGCGGTGGTGCCAGGCGTTGGCCATTACCACCGGGCTTTTGATCCGCCGGCCAGCCCGGGCGGTGTAGTGGTACAGGATTTCCTTGACTACAATGGATACCGCCGCGCCGATCGAGGCCAGCCAGGTGGGGTGGTACTCGGTGTGCCGGTAGATGTTGGATCCCGCGTCGTAGGCTAGAAACGCCGCCACGGCGATGAGGGCGATGCCCACGATGGCCGAGGCCAGGGTTTCGATGCGCGCGTGGCCGAAGTGGTGATCCTGGTCCGGCGCCTTGCGCCCCGCCCGGATGCCCAGAAGCACCACCGCGTCGGTGGCCAAATCGGACACCGAGTGTACCGCATCCGCGATCAGCGCCTGGCTGTGTCCGAAGAAGCCCAGGACGAACTTGACGCCGACCAAGAGCGCATTGGCCCCGGCCCCCACCCAGGTTACCTTTTGCCCCTCCCGGCTGCCTGCCACGTCGGCGTTTGTCATGGCACCGCGAGTCGTACCCGGGGGAGTGGGCCCGGTTTTGCCGGGGAGCGTACGCAGACGTGAGCCTTGTGCCCGGGAATTTCGGGGGGGTAGCGGGTGATCACCCTCGCCTTGGCTTCAGTCGATGGGACCAATCGGACAAACATGGTTTCTGGTTTATCACCGCTCAGCCCAAAGATCCACACTCAGAAAGTCAGAGTCTTTAGCTTATTGGGGTTTCGACTGCAGTCTCTTCCTTTTGGGTCGAGGATGGTATAAAATATGAGCGATATGCGTGGTTCTATTCTGTTTTTTGTTCTCTTCTTTGTAGCGGGTTTGCTGGCCGGGTGCGTCGGATCAATTGATCTGGAGAATTCGGGGGTGGATGCGTATGATGCCGGGGAGGATGGGGACGATCCGGGCGCGGACACGAATCCGCAAGCGGACGCCTCGGATGGCGGGACGGCTGGCGATGTCGTGGACGCGGGGGGGGACGATGGGAGCAACAGTGGGGGAGACGACGGGGGGGAGCCGGAGAGTTGTGAGACGACGCCTTGTGACGATCGGGAGTGGTGCCGGAATGACGTATGCGTGTGCCAGTCGGGGTGGGAGCGGGCCGGGGGGGATTGCGTGGCGATCGTTCCATCCGATTTTGCCGGCCGTACTCCCGCAGGAGTATGTGCCAAATGGAAAGACGAGTTTCCCAACCGGGCTAGTTTCGTTTGGCAGGCGGGGGCGAACAATTGCGACAACGGGACCTTGAATCCCGAGTCCATCGACGACGGCATACGGCGGATCAATTTGTACCGGTGGTTGTTGGGATTGTACCCGGTGTACAACCGGCGTGCGTACAATGTCTACGCCCAGCCGTGCGCCATCATGATGAAGGAAAACGGCCGTCTCAACCATAATCCCCCCAGCAGCTGGAAATGCTACTCCTCGGAGGGCGCCAATGCGGCCGGGAGTTCCAATTTAGCCATGGGCATGCGCGATCCCGCCGGGTCGGTCGACCTGTACATCGAAGACAGCGGGGTTGCCTCGCTGGGACACCGCCGCTGGATCCTGGATCCGCCCTACCTGCCCACAGGCATCGGGCAAGCGGGCTCGTGGAACTGCACCTACGTCATGACCGGGGGAAACACCACGGGTTTGGATTGGGTGGCCTATCCAGCGCCGGGGCCGTTCCCCCGACAGGCCGTCATGGGCAAGTGGTCTCTGGCGGCCCGGAGTTTCAAACAGGACGAGACCAGCGTGACCGTGAAGGATCTGACCACCGGTTCCGAGGAGCAGCCCTCGTTTTACTTTCCCGAGGGCAACTACGGAAGCCTTGCCTACCTGGCCTTTCAGCCGTCTTCGGCGCAGGCCGGGCATGACTACGAGGTGACTGTGACCGGGGTCAGGCCGGGCGGATCGGGGAGTTCTCCGGTGACGGTGAAATACACGGTACAACTGCTAGACTGCAGGTAGTATTGAAGCCATTCACATTTTTCCTGAGTCCGGGTTCGATTTGGTGTTGGCCTCTGGTCGAAGATGGCGGCTCGGATCGTGGGAGTGTCTGAAAAGAAGAGAGGGGACTCAGTTGCTGTGCTCGCTGCATCCCGCGCAGCTGGCGTGCCCGCACCCGGCGGACGATGCGGCTTCGGCCATCTCCTCGTCGGTGGCCTCGCGCACACCCACCAGCTTTACGTCGAAGTGCAGGCGCTCGCCGCATAGCGGGTGGTTCAGGTCGATTGAGACCTCGTCGTCTTCGACCTTCTTGATAATGAACGGGATGGCTCCTTGCGGCCCGGAGGCTTGGAAGGCCATGCCGGCCTTGATGTCGTCGGGAAACTCCTTGCGGGGGATCTTGCGGCAGAGTTCTTCCTTGGCCTCACCGTAACCGTCCTCCGGTTCTACGCTGAACTTGGTGTTGTTTCCCACTTCCATCTCCTCGATTTTCTTCTCCAGCCCGGGGATGATCTGCCCGGTGTTGAAGATGAACTCCAGCGGTTTGCCCGGCTCCGACTTGTCGATTTCCTCGCCGTTGTCGAGAGTGAGTGAGTATTCGATAGCCACCATGGATTTATCGGCAATTTTCATTCGCTTCTCCTTCCCCGCCCACTGTACGGGAGCACCCGATTGGTGTCAAAGATGCCCCTATATTACGCGTACCACGGCTGTTAGCCGCGGCACGGCAGATACCGCGCCTGGCAGGATTCGAACCTGCGGCCCACGGCTTAGAAGGCCGTTGCTCTATCCAACTGAGCTACAGGCGCACGGCTGTCGGGTATTTGAACCGATCAGGCAAAGGGTGTCAAATGAACCCCAATACGCCACTGGAATACGCCACTGGGCGGTAGGTCTAGTTTCTAGTTCCCGGTTCCCAGTTCCCAGTTTAAAGGTTTCCTTTTTGTCCAGTTGGATGCGGGGATGCACTATCAACTGGGAACCGGGAACTGTTTTTAAAATCGGGGCGGGCGGATTTGAACCGCCGACTTCCTGCTCCCAAGGCAGGCGCGCTAACCAGGCTGCGCTACGCCCCGGTGAATCCATAGAGAGCCAGAGGAAGAATAACCCAGACATCTGAAATGGGCAAGAAACACGGGGGGGGAATCCCAACCCTCTGCGAGGGTCATAAAAACCAAGGCAAATCGCGGAAGCGGAGCAGTACCAGTGAGCGCAGCGAACGGTTTTGGTGCGGCGGAGCCGCGCTGTGATCTGAATCACTCTTTGTGGGTGAATGTGGGGAACACCTGTGACTGGGTTTCACGGTTTTTTCGGCACACCGTTTTATAAAATCCTTTTAAATCAACGTCTAATCTTTTGGCACGGAACTTGGGTAACAACTTAAACGACTGATTTGGGTTTAATCGATTGGAGTGACCGATGAAAGCACGCAAGACCATATGGACCCGGGCCAAAGACGCCCTTCTGCGCATGATCCAACCCACGATGACTCTGGCCGTCGCCACCGCCCTGGTTTGGCTGATCGCCACAAGTTAGAGTCAATCTCAAAACCAAAGCGAACACCAAAAAAAATCAAATGCTTTCGTAGTGCCCGTGTAAGCTCTCAAAAAGTCCGGGCATCGATAGGAATTTGCCGATAGGGATGGGGAGGTCCGTCTCGGAAGGTTGATTCCTTCGTAATTTCGTGCGATAAGGAGCCCGGATCTGCTGTCGCGAGGATGGCGGAACTGGTAGACGCGCTGGATTTAGGATCCAGTGGCATAGCCGTGGGGGTTCAAATCCCCCTCCTCGCATTTTCTTTGGGTATTAGGAGTGTTTCATGATTCGGCTTTTCCTGTTTTTTCCCTTGATTCTTGCCTGTTTTGGGTGTTTCCAGATTTCCAAGGCTTCCTGGGATTTTGATGAGGAGGAGTGGGGCGTCAGGTGGGGCACTGACGAAGCGGAAGGGGACAAGCACCCGTCCGCCGAGCAACTCGAAGAAAAAAAGCCGCCCGCGCTGGCCACTCTGAAAACAATGAAACCCGCTCATCCCCCCCCGTCGGCGGAGCGCACCCAAGGGCACCGCACCCTTGGAAGGATAGGGCCGCTGAAAAACGCGGCAAATCGCGGAAGCGGAGCAGTACCAGTGAGCGCGGCGAACGGTTTTGGTGCGGAGGAAGAGCCGGTTGCAGTGGTCAAGAAGAAGCGGAAAAAGAAACGAAGAAAGAAACGAAGAAAGAAACG
>JAUXGL010000195.1 GCA_030622135.1 Deltaproteobacteria bacterium | reverse complement strand
CGGGGATCTCACTCCCGAGGGCGAGGCATCTGCTGTGCCGTGGAACGGGTCCTTTGCCGTTTTGGCCGAGCGCCGGGATTTGCTCGACGGTCCCTTTCCCGTCGAGGCGCTGGGCATCTCTCCGGGCGTGTTCGTAGGCGACCTGACCGTCGTAAACGTCCACGCGTACGGGGGGCTGGAGGTGGTGGGCAACGTGGAGGACGTGACCATCGAGCTGGGCCGCACGGTCATTTTGTGGGTGGAGCCGTCCGAGGCCAGCCGGGGGCAGTGGATCCGGTTCACCGGCCGCGGGTTCGTAGCCGGTTCCGCCCGGACGGCCGTGCGGCTCGAGGGGACCTTCACCGCCCGGGGCGGGGACGTGACCGATTTGACCGGGGACAATGTCCTGGAGATCTTCCCCGACGTGATCTCGGGTGACGTCATGCAGTACGTCCTGCGGGTGACGCCGGACGGTCCGGGCGAGAGTCTGGGGGCGGGGGCGGGGACCCTGGATGTGTCCGCCACCCCGGTGGTGTACTCCGGTGCCGATTCCGAAGAGGGCATTCCCATGAAGAATTTGACTCTCATTGTCGGTCCCCAGAAGCAGGTGGTGTACATGAATTACCTGCCCGGATTCACCGATGCGTTGAGAGACTTCGGGCTGCGCAACGTGGAGCTCCACATCCGCGATCGTATCCTCGAGGTGGTCAACCGCGACTACAAAACCGGCCAGCCGGACGGCATCAACATCGAATGGCGCACCAGCCGTCCCACCGACTTTTTGGAGTACTCGGTGATCGAGATCGGCGGAAAGGATCCCAACAACGTCGGCCTGATCGGGTTGGACAACACCATGGGCAAGGACATCGGTAACCTCTACTTCGATGACGTGGTCGGGGGCATGAACGCCGACTCTCGCGAGGGAGGCCACTATGCCTTCGGTGGCGTGTTCATCTCGTCCTACCTGGCTTTCAGCCCCAAGGCCCCCAAGCCCATGGGCATCGCCTCGGATACTTTCGATGAAGTGTTCGGGTCCTTCATGCCCTCGCAGGGCGGGACGCCCGTGGAGGCCGGGGAGTACCCGGGCGGATCGCGATCCGACAAGATCGGCCGGGCCATACACGCCCTGGGCAGCATGATCGGAACCACCGTTACCCACGAGATCGGACACACCCTGGGCATGACGACCGGGTCCATGGATCTCTTCCACAACCTGGTTCCCGCCGACAACCAGATCATGGACGCCGGCTTTCACCGGGACTTCGAAGAACGCGCCGAGCAGAACGGCCGCGGCCCCGGGTGCTTCACCGACGAAAACTGGAATTATTTGAAGCGGATTCTGCCGAAGTAGGCAGTTGTTGATGGAAACGCGACAACATGCGGTTGTTGGAATGGCTGGATCCGTGCTAGTGTGAGTCGGTCAATTGCAAAGAGGGGGGAGGGAGCATCGTGAAATCGAGCTGCAAATTCTTTTTCACCGCGGCGTTGCTCTTCATCTGGGCCTTTGCCGGGTGCGCCAATCATATTCCGGAGCTGCTGTTTGTTGAAAACAAGACGGTCAAGACCGGCGAACTGCTGGAGTTCGAGGTCAACGCCAGGGACGACGACGGCGATTCGCTGAAGTTCGCCGCTTCGGGCCAGCCGTTCGAGAAGGAGGCACGCTTCGATCAGATCGAGAACAACACGGCCGTTTTTTCCTGGACGCCCATTGCCTCCGACGCGGGTCCTTCGGGAGAAGGAATGGAGTATCAGGTCACTTTCAAGGTTACCGACGGGATCGACACGAGCTCGGAGGTCATCACCATTTCCGTGACCCTGGGAGGGGCGGGGGCCGGATCGCCGGAGTTCCTCACCCGGTGGGACTACACGCTGGATCTTGATCGCACCGGTGGTCAGATCAGTTTCAACATCGAGGTGCGCGACGCCGATTCCACCAATGTCACCCTGCGCCTGGTGGACGACGGCGGCACCGGCGGAGAATTCTCCACGTCCGGCTCGAAGGGTGCTACCTTCGAGTGGACGCCCTCCAAGGCGCAGATCGGTGAGAAGATCCTTTGGGGCATACGGGTGGGGGCCAAGGACGAGCGCAACCCGGAGGTGTTTAGGAACATCACTATCCTGATCAAGGGCGGCCAGGATAAGTGTGAGGGCACCTCGCCTACGGTGATGCACAAGAGCCTCTCTGAGCAGCGGGGTTCGGGAGACTACCCGGTGCAGGTCACCGCGACCGATAGCGAGTCCGAGATCTCCGCCGTGGCCCTGTACTGGTTGTGTGACACCGGCGGTGGCGGCGACGGGTCCTACCGGAAGAGCGGCATGACCAGCACCGGCGGCGATAGCTGGCAGGGAACCATCCCCAACCCCGGCCTCAGCCAGGGCAAGACCGCCACGATACGCTACTACATATGCGCTCGGGACAACGACGATCCCTCCGGATCGGAATGCGATCTGCTCAGCTCGGTTCCCGAGGAGGGGAGTTTTACCTTTACCGCATACTCGGCCGGCAGCAGCGGTTGCGAGGACGACGACTTTGAGTCGAACGACTCCAGCGGCCGGGCCACCGAGGTGACCTTCGATTCGCGCGGCGAGTTCTACGCTGGTTTTTTGAAGATTTGCCCGGCCAACGTGGACTACTACCGCATAAACATTCCCCAGAACCACGAGATGTTCGCCGGCATCAAGTACACCGAGGCCAACGGGATGCTGCAAATGGACCTGCTGGACTCAGACGGCAGCACCACGCTGGCCGCCGGGCAGCACTACACCGACGGGGTGTACGTGACGCTGGGCGTGTTCTCACAGGGCCGGGACGTCTACCTGCGGGTGGAGGGCGGCGATGCCCAGGTGACCAACAACTACAGCCTGGTGGTGGTGGAGAGGGAGTTCACCCAGTGCATCGACGACAGCTTCGAGGAAGGGGGGGGTAATGACACGGTCAACGACGCCAAGTTCATCACCCCGGGTACATACCCGGATCTGACTAGCTGCGACGACAACGACTTCTACGAGATCGATCTGAACACCGGGGACAAGCTGGAGGTGTCGATCGAGTTCGTCCAGGAGGAGGCAGACGGGGACCTGGACCTGTGGGTGTTCGACGAGATGGCGGCCACCGCGGACTTCATTGACTGCGACAACGCCCTGGGTTGTGGTATCACCGAGACCAGCGACGAGGAAGTGATCGTCGGGAGCATCCTCGCCGACGGCACCTATTATATCGCCGTGAGCCCCTACGGGTGGGTCAAGAACACCTACCGCATGACCGTGGTGGTGACGCCCCAGACCCATGAGTGTCAGGACGACGCCGACGAGGACAACGACACCCCGGAGTACGGGACGGGGATTTTCACCCCGAGGGTCAAGGCCGGCCAGGTTCTTTGCCTCAACGATGAGGACTGGTACTTTGTGAATTTAGATGCGGGCGAGACCTTGGTGGTGGACCTTACCTTCACGCACCACGCCGACACCGATCTGGATCTCAAGCTGTACGACTCGGAAGTGACCCCGGACGTTCTCTTCCCACACGAATTGGCTTCCAGCATCACCACGAGTGACAACGAGCGTATCGAGTTCACCGCGGAAACTCAGAGCGTCTACAACATCCGGGTATATGGCTATTACCAAAAACAGAAAGCCACGTATTCCATAGGGGTGAGGTACTAAGGCGAGGCGCAAAAATAACTTCACAGTCTTATGAGGGTGGCGAAGGGCGTAGAGTATAATTCCACAGGGGAAGGATTTCGTCTCGGATAAGGTTCAGTTTGCCCATCTGCTCGTCGGAGATCTTCTGGCCTCTGGAGTATAGCTTGCGGACCAGATACGCTTTTACCCGAAGACCGGTTTTGGTTTTCGTGGTTCTGATGTGATTCAGCGCGGTCTCATAGGTTTTGAGAGGAACACCTTTCCAGTTTGCGCTGATTCTGGAGAATAGTTGACGCTCTACTGGATTCCACTTGGAACAGCCAGAAGGGTAGTGTGCGACGGTGACGCTCAGGTTGTGACGGTCGCAGAGCAGGTGAATAAAAGCGATGTTTTCGAACTGTCGATTGCGCTGTTCGGGATGGGCGGTGCAGTTGGATAACTGCTTGCGATTGACGCGGAGAGAGAATTTGAGTTTCTTGAGCAGCCGACACACCGTTCGAGCGCTGACATCGACTCCGCCAGCGCCGAGTTCATCGGCTATCTTCTCGGTCGTTTTTCGTGTCCATTTTAGACCGGTGATTGGGTCGCCTGCAGTCTCATCCTTCATGAGATCTTTTATCGCGTCGATGATGTGCGGCGTTTTTTTCCCACAGGCTTCCGTCCCCAGAAGCAGGTGGTGTACATAAGTTACCTGCCTGGATTCGTCGACGCGTTGAGAGACTTCGGGCTGCGCAACGTGGAGTCCCACATCCGTGATCGTATCCTCGAGGTGGTCAACCGCGACTACAAAACCGATGACCTGGAAGGCATCAACATCGAATGGCGCCGCAGCCGTCCCACGGATTTTGTGGAGTACTCGGTGATCGAGGTCGGCGGAAAGGACCCCAACAACCGCGGCCTGCTCGGGCTGGACAACACCATGGGCAAGGACATCGGTAACCTCCACTTCGATGACGTGGTCGGGGGCATGAACGCCGACTCTCGCGAGAAAGGCAACTACGCCTTCGGCGGCGTGTTCGTCTCGTCCTACCTGGCCTTCAGCTCCAAGGTTTCCGAGCGCATGAGCATTGCCTCGGAGACTTTCGATGAAGTGTTCGGGCCTTTCATGTCTGTGCAGGGCGGGACGTCCGTGAAGGCCGGGGAGTACCCGGGCGGATCGCGATCCGCCAAGATCGGCGAGGCCATACACGCCATGGGCAGCATGATCGGAACCACCGTTTCCCACGAGATCGGGCACACCCTGGGCCTGGCGGTTAGGGACAAGAAGGATCGCTTTCATAACGAGTTTCCCGACGACAACCAGATTATGGACGCCGGTGCCAACCGGGAGTTCGAAGAACGCGCCGAGCTGGAGAAGGACGGCAAGAAGTACGGCCCCGCCCGTTTCACCGACGAAAACTGGAATTATCTGAGGCGGATTTTGCCCAAATAGACTCTTAGTTCGCAACTTCTTCGCATAAGGTGCAATTGATGCGGCGAGTCCTGCGCGGGTTATTTAGTTGCAGCGAAGCAGTGCCAGTGAGCGAAGCGAACGGTTTTGGTGCGGCAGAGCCGCGCTGGGGCGTTATTCCAAATCCGGGAAAAAATACCTGATTTCGAACTTGGCCGTGTCCGGGGCGTCGGATCCGTGGACGGCGTTGTTCTGGATGCTCTCGGCGTAGAGCTTGCGCAGGGTTCCCGTGTTGGCCTTCTGGGGGTCGGTGGCGCCCATGATCTCGCGGTTTTTGTCAATGGCGTCCTGGCCCTCGAGCACCATGACCACGACAGGCCCGCTGGTCATGAACTCCACCAGGTCGGGGAAGAAGGGCCTCTCGCGGTGTACCGCGTAGAAGCCTTCGGCTTTCTTTTGGGTTAGGTGCAGCATGCGCATGGCGGCGATACGCAGGCCTTCCCGCTCGAAGCGGGCGATGATGTCTCCGATTATGCCCTTGGAGACCGCGTCGGGCTTGACGATCGACAGGGTACGTTCGGTCATTTTTTACTCCGATGGAATTTCGATTTTAAGCACGGCGGGGGTGGTGTCATCTGTGGATTCCTCGCTTTTTTGGGGAGTCGCGGGTGTTTCTTTAGGTGTTTCTTCAGACGTTTCTTCAGGTGTTTCTTCAGGCGTTTCTTCAGGAGCCTCTTCGGGTTTCTCCTCCTCGGCTTTCTTCTCCATGGCCTTCTGCTCGGCCTTCTCCAACTCCTCGAAGGCGGCCTCGGCGTTTTCGCGGACTTTCTCGATGGTCTTGGGCGGGAGCTCCTGCTCTTGAAGCTTCTCCACCAGTTTCTCGATGGGTTTGTCCGGATCGATGCACACCATGGAGTAGCAGCCGTTGTTGGCTCCCCGCTGGCCCTGCAGGTCCACCCACTGGGCCTCCACCTCGGAGCCCTGCAGCACGGCCGCGGAGGCGCTCTCGGAGCCCTGCACGAAGACGTCCTTGGAGAAGCTTCCTCGGGTGCCGTCGGAGATGTCGATGGTGATGGTGCGGATGGTCACCGAGATGCTCTCGGCCAGGTGGCCCCGGGCGTTCTCGGCGGCGTTCTTGATGCAGTCTTGTTGATAGAAGGTGGGTCCGGAGTAGCCCACCGCGCAGAGCTTGCCTCTCCGCCGGGGCAGCTTGTCCACCCAGGCGGGTGTGGGACCTCCGCGCAGCACCACTAAGCGGGGACCGCAGCCGGCGACGAACAAAAACAAAACTCCCAGGGACAAGCTCCGGACAAGTGATCGAGGATGCATTACTCCTCCGCGAAGGAGAAGAAGGGGCCGGGACCTGGTGGCCCCGGCCCCTTCAGGGTGAACCTAATCGTAACCGTCTTACTGGCCGCGCTTGGCCTCTTCGGATTCCAGATCGTCGAAAGCCTTGGCGGCGTTGGCCCGGACGTGGTCGCGGAGCTTGGCGTCCAAATCGCCCTTGTTGGCCAGGACTTCGGAGATAGCGGCTAGGTCGAGAACGGCCAGGGAGTAAACCGTGCCATCCGCCGGGTCTTTCCAGTTGTCCACGATCTGCGCGCCGTTGATGTCGCCGATGGAGATGGTCTTCTGTACCTGGAGCACGTCCGCCTCGTAGCTTTCCTTGCTCATGTCGCCGGCGGTGGTGCTGCGGGCGTAGTCCTTCATCATGTAGGCGATGTAGGTGTTGAAGATCTGCAGGATCTGGCGGCGAGCCCGGTTGTTGGCGCGATCGCGCTGCATGGAGACGTCGATCATCTTGGGGGCGGAGCCCACGCCGTAGAAAGCCTTGCCGCGGTCGCCGGTGAAGGCGCCGCTGCCCTTGAGCACCCAGTTGGGAGCACCGCTGGCGGATGTACCGGTCAGGGTCTCGTCACCACCGCACGCCGAGCCGACTACGCCGATGGCAGCGACGAACATAAGAGCCGAAATGATGGTTACTATCTTCTTCATGATCTCTCCCTCCTTACAGAGTTTGTTAGAAACGACTTTCGTTTTCCTTCGGGCTACAGTCTAGAATCGTATTTGATCTTGGTTACGCGTTTTCCGCTAAATGTGCTCAACACCTCGAAATCGATCCGGCGGTTGCCAGCCTCGCCGGAAAACCGCCCGACGATCAGCAAATCTACCCCCTTCTTGAAAAGCTTTTCAAGGTATTTTTTCTTGGTCTTGTTGCCCATTCTCGCAATGATTTTCTCAATCTTTCTGTCGGCGGCGGGCTCGAGTCGGTCGGCCGCGGACATCTCCTTGAGCAGGCCTTCCCGGAACATATCCACCATTTTCTCGTTTTCTTCGTCCTCATCCTCGATGTAGCCGACGGCCACCTTGGGATGGAAGTCCTCGCTGGTGCCCACGTCGCCCTCCTCGAAGGAGGACATCTCGCCGGTGGTGCCCGCTTCGATCTCGCCGGAGCCCTTCTTCTTCAGGTACAGCCAGCCGATCTCCTCGTCGTCGCGGACGACCTTGAGCTTCATCCCCGCCCAGCCGCGGCCGCGCACCCGCACCTTGATGGTATCGGCGTAGACGTTGACGTCTTTTACCTCCGCCCTGATGGTGGGAATTTCATGTTCGATGCGGGCGATGATGGTCTCGGAGGCGTCGTGCAGGGCCTTGGAGTCGATCATCATCATGGCTTCCGACTTGCCCGCGTCGCCGATCTCTCCGGTTTTGGCGTACTTCTTCAGGATCTTGACGATGTCCTTCATGGCCTTGGAGGTTTTCTTCAGATTGCGCATCTCGTAGGCCTTGGAGAAGACTATCTCCGCCGTCTCCACGTCCACCATGGAGACGATGAACTCGACGTGGTTGGGATGGCAGAGCACCTCGGTGGCCATGACCAGGTCGGCCTGGATGAACCCGCCCAGCATCTTGGCGGTGGTCGGGTCGGACAGGCCGGTCATGGACATCTCGTGTTCGCGGAGTACCTTCTTCATCTGCTCCCGCGAGACTACCCGGTAGGCGCCGGTCTGGACGATCTTCGAGCGTAGCGAGCGGGCGATGGTGTCGGCGTAGGTGGGCTCGTATCCGCGGCAGGCGCTGCTTTTGGCCCACTTGGTCTTGGGATCGCCGACGACGATCTTCTTCTTTTCGGCCTGGGCGAGTGTGGCCAGGCCCAATGTTAGGGCAAACACCAAAACGGACAACCCGATTTTCCTCGTCATCGTGTTTCTCCTCTCTTAGTTCTTTTCCTGCAGATTGCCCTTCGGGGTATTCGACGGGGAGGGGGCGGATTCATTCAAAGCACCGGCCAACTTGGAGAGGGGCAGGGAGGATACGGCGTAGATGAACTTCCCCTTGGAAAAGTACCTCTCGATGACCGCCTCTCGCAGAATCCCCGGAGGCTCAACTGAATAACCATTTTTTTCCAGTAACTCAAGGAGGTTACCGCGGGCTCGGTTGGCGGCGGCCTGCCGCGACAGCGAGACGTCCCGGCCTTTCCTGGCCCGGCCGGTGGCCCGGACTACGGTGTTTTCTCCCTCGCCGGAAATCCCTTCGACTACGTTGGGTTCGGAGACCTGCTCCGATCCGGCGTCAGAAGCGTCCGCGGGATTTTCGGCGGGCGGCATGGGAACTTCTACTCGTACTTCCTCTGATTTATCCGGCTTTTCGCATCCGGCCAGAAGGAAAATCCCGGTGAGAAGCCCGAGGGAAAGGAATTGAATTCCCGACGAGATCCTCGGATCATTAAGGGGAAAGTATGTTTTCATCACACCCCCGGAATCTAAAGAGGCGCAATGTTAACCGAGGGCCCGACCCACGTCAACCGAAATGTTCACAACCCCGCTTCGATACTGAATTATCTTGAGCCGTGGGAGTTGCCCCAATTTTCTATTGGTGCCCCTACATTCCAACATAACATATTGACTTCACCCAGAAAACGGGTGCTGCAAAAAGCGCTGCCCAGGGCAACTCAATATACGCGGTGCCACTATACTGGTGAGTTAATTTACTCGTGGTCCTCTCGTAAGT
>JAUXGL010000128.1 GCA_030622135.1 Deltaproteobacteria bacterium | reverse complement strand
TCGAAGGCGATCCCCTCGATCGAGAATCGTTCCACCGTCACCTGCGGTAGACCGTCAATGAGCGTCTTAGAGAGCGGGACCGGTTCGGCTTCCTCGACTGCTTCCTCTCCCGCCGGGGGGCCGAATCCCTCGATCAGCTTCGAGAGCGAGGAGCCGCCGTGCTCGTCGGTGACCAGGCTGAGGCGCAGGCCATCGAGCCGGCCTTCGGTCACCTTGACGTTCCCGATCAAAAGCGGCCAGAAATCCCAATCCACCACCAGCCGGTCGACTTCGAGCAGGTTCTCGGCGTGCTTGGCGTACGGCGCCGGTGTGGCCAAGCTGAGTTTCTCGATCGTGAGCCCGGAAAAGACCGAGACCGACAGCGCCTTGTAGTCCACCTCGATCTTGTAGTTGTCGCGGAGATAGCCCTTCACCCAGCCGCGGATGGCTGGGCTGTCGAGGTTGCCCAGGACGATCAGCAGCGTGGTGACGACAACAACGAGAAGCATCAGCAGGCCGAACAGGCTCCAGAACAGGATGCGCCACCAGCGCGGCCTTTTGGGCCTCGGTTTCCGCTTGTCTTTTTTCTCCCCGGCCCGGGCGGGGGCTGTGTTCGCTGAAATCATCCCCTCCTCGCGTGGTTTCCTCGTCCGATCGTGATCGCAAACCCGGGTGTCGTCAAGAGATTTCTTGGTTGCGCGGATGGGGCCCCGGACACCTCGACGGCTGAGGCGCCCATGGAGCGTAGTTTGGACTTCTCTGGAAATTAGAATTGCTGTTTGGCGACCCGGTTACTTTGAGGGGGAGAGCCAATCAATCGATTGATATACATACATGGGCCTTGAAACCAAGGCAGAATCAACATCCTGGCCTTGTTGGGATTTCCCAAGCCTGGTGGCACATATTTTGCTATATAATCTTCTTGGGCGGGTCTTGTGCCTGCGGGGACGAAGAGAGGAGAGAGCCTTTGCCAAGGTGCTTGTGGTTGCCATTACTCTTGATTTGCCTGGGAATCGCTCCCAATAGCCTTACGGGCTGCGTGGGAGTCATTGAATCCGACTTCAACTCCAACTATGACCTGCCCCAAGATGGGCTGGTCGCGCACTGGCCACTGGATGAGGAACAGGGAGTGGTGGTTTACGACCAGACCGAATTCGGGCATCACGGGGAGCTTACGAGCGATGCCTCGTGGCGACCGTCCCAAGGTCAGTTCAGCGGCGCAATTGAGCTTGAAGGCGAGCAGCACGTATCGGTTCCGCCGGCCCAAACCCTCCTTTTTAGCGAGCAACTGTCAGTTGCGGCCTGGATACGACTCGAATCATCCGGCCGGGCCGGGCAGGCCGTGGTAAGCCGGGGCCAGGACGCCTGGAGTCTTCTGGTGGATGGAGAGAGCGGCCGGGCGCGGTTCGTGTGTTGCGGGCAGGACCGGTTCGAGTCCACCTCGACCTTGGCGGACGGGCGCTGGCATCACCTGGTGGGAGTGGTCAACGGGACCTGGCTACTTCTTTATGTGGATGGACAGGTGGAGGCAACCGCGGTCCAGACCCAGGCCCTCCAGGACAGCATGCAGGAGATTCGCCTGGGCGCGGATCCGCAGGGAGCTGCAACCGCGCTGTCCGGATGGATGGACGATGTATTGCTCTACAACCGTGCCTTGAGCTCAGGCGAGGTAGAGGCAGCCATGGTCGCTGGGATCGACTCGGTCCCGGATCAGAGCGCACCGGATCTCGAGGTTGAAAGATACAAGCTCCGGGGCCGGCTCGGCGATCTGTCCGGCCAGACCAGGCTGTTCATCAACGGTAACGAGATCACCGTACAAGCGGATGGAAGCTGGGAGTTCGAGGTCCAGGCCTCGGAGATGCTCCAGGGGCTTACTCTGGAGGCGCGCACATCCCCGGACATTGTGACCACCACCATCGTGCGTGCGAACCGACAGTGACTCTGAAAGTGTCACGCTAGCGTGACACTTATTTGCGCATATTCGTGTCGATCTGTACCATTTCTGGGAATAGGCCTGGCCTTGGCGGTCTTCAGGGGTCCACTGGATCCACGCTCAGGCTGATGGACTCGCCGGCGCGGTTCCCGGATGGATCGATGAGCTCCAGGAGGATTTTCAAGCCCTCGCTGGGCAGCGTGAATACTTGCTCCCATTGACCCTGCCGATCGATTGCGACTTCCTTGCCATTGGCCAGCAGGAGCAGGAACGGGTCGTCGTCACTGGCGCTGCCGGCCAGGCTGATACTCTCGATCAGCACTGGAATCCGGACTTGCAGATCCTGAACCATGGTGTCCAGATTGAATCCGGTCACCACCAGCCGGGCGGGTCCCGGTTCCAGGGTGTGGGAAATGGAGATGCTTCCCGCGGCATCGGTGGTGCCAATGAAGGCCAAGTCGCCCTGGCTGAGGCACAAGAGCGCCTGGTCGACGGGTTGTCCGTTGCTCTCGACTCTGGTCTCGAATGGCACTCCCACAAAGGCATGGGTGCTGGAGAGCGCGATTTCCCGGGGCGTGTCGGTACGGACCTGCAAGGAGGAGTCGCCGAACAGGGTCCATGTCCGGATGGTTAACAGATCGTCCCTGCGGGGCGACTCGGCGTACATCAAGCAAAGCCCGTTGAACACGATGGACCCGAACGTGGTCCGGCCCTCGCTGAAGCTCTGGCCCCGGCCCGGGTTGTTGTCGTAGTCATAGCCTCCGATCAGCAGGTCGTTCATGTAGTCCTGCCCGCGCATGGGAGGTTGCCATGGTTGGTAGATACTGGACATGACCGCGGCCACCGCTCCGCCACCCGACTGCTTCAGGAAGGCCTCTCCCAGACAATCGGAGCTCTGGTCAAAGAGGCCGGTCAAGCAGGCCACGGAGATGATGAAGGGAAGCTTTTCCCCGTTGGTGAGCGTGCTGACCCGGTTGGTGGTCAGGTCGCCGGTCACCCAGCCTTGTTCCCATCCATGTCCGATGTAATTGATGATCCCCAGGCCGTCCTGGATCTGTTGTACGAGTGAAGCGGTACTTGGATTACGGTAGGCCTCCGCGACCTCGCTGTAGGTGAACCTGGTGAGCTTGTACTCCTTGATCACATCCATGTGCTCGTAGTCCATCTCGCCGTCGTCCCCGGGCCCTTCATCGGACGCGATGCCCAGGCCACGGCTGTACCATGAGGCGCCGCGCTGCGGTGCCCGCTCGTACTGGATGGACTTCTCGACCTGGACCTTCACCTGGTCCGGATGATTGGCGGAGAAGCGTCCCACGATCAGATCCGGGAAGTCGTCATTGCCGGCCACGCAGCCCAGCATCGGATCGCCTGGATAACCGCTTTCCCGGGGCGATTTCAGGTCTTCCCAGTCTCCAACCAACTGGACGTAGAGGATCTTGTCGTTGGCCTGGTACTCCGCTGTGACCATGGACTGCACCTGGGTGCCTGGAGCCACCTCCCGCACGTGGACCGGAAGCCCCTTCTCGCGTTTCCACTGGATGTAGGGCTTGATGGCTTCGGCGTCGCGGGCGGTGTGGATCACCAGGATCTGGCCCAGCTCCCCTATCCTCGCGCCTTTCGTCTGGTGGTAGTTGGCGAACACGGACCGGTAGATGGACGGCATGGGCTGAACCGGCACGCCGATCCGTTCGGGAAGCGGGTTTGTCACTTGCCCGTCGGGTGTGAGCTCCAGGCGCACCCGGATCCGGCCATGGAACCGCAGCCGCTTGTGCTTGGCGTTGTACTGGTAGGGGAACACGAACAGGGTGGCTCCACGCACGTCCCTGAAGATATAAGGAGCAGAAAGGGTAGAAAGCTCGCCGGGATACCAGGTGTCGGTCACAGACTCCTCGGCTATCGCGTACGGGATCTCAGACGGGCGTTGATACCGGTAGATGGTTCCTCGTGAGGGCAGCAGGGGATGGGTGAGCTGAATCTCCCGCACGTCCGAGGCCCGGCTCTCGATCCTGACGTTCTGTCGGCCAGGTAGCTGGATCGCGGCCGAGGCGAACGGAAGCCGGGCAAAGCCCTTGCGTTTTGTCACCAGGCCCGCGACCGGCTCGATCACCGAGTACATAACCCCAGATCGCTGCACGGTCCTGATCCGGCAGGCAGGGGGCGTGACCTCGAGATCCAGGAACGCCGGCCCAGGCAGCAGCTCGGTGCGGATGGACCCGGTTCTTGCCGCCACAGGGTCGCGTTCGCAGCCCGAAAGACCCAGAAATCCCAGGACCACCAGGATCCGCAATGACTGGTTCATGGCACCTCCATCTCCTGTGTTTTCTGCCGCAAACACCGTGCCAAAGCCGACGGATGGGGACTAGATCACTCAGAGTGCCATCTGATCCGGGTGGTACGCAGAAAGAAACCGTGAAGTACGTCAGTCACCGGACTGAATCGGCCAGTGAGGCTAATCCCGTGAGACCAACCCCGTGAGACCCTGGGAGGTTAGGAAATCCCGACAGCGGTTTCGCTGGCATGAGTTGTCGCGGCACACAAGCCCGATGGCGCAGTCCCACTGGTCTGAGCAGGATTCGCCGATGCCATTCCTCTCGACGCACACACCGGATACACCATCCTCGTCAAGGGCGCAGATTGTCATGGGAAAACCCTCGCAGGGCATGCCTTCCTTGCAGCTCTCGCCCAGCTTGCGGGGCGGTTCGCAGGTTTTGCTGTCCCGGTCGCAGTAAAGTCTTTCGGCACACTCTGGCCAATCCGCCGGATCGCAGGCGCCTCCCCGGGATACCAACTGGGCGCACACCCCAGCCCGGCACGCCAGGCCGTCAGCACATTGCGGGTAATTGGCTAATCCTAAACCGTAGGCCGTGCCCTTGGTGGTTATCTCCATGAATTCCTCACGGGTCAGGCATCCGGCACCCTCGGACGATGGAGCTTGGCATGTCTGGTCGGCTCCGCAGAAAAGGCCTTCCTGGCAATCAAGGGAGTGGATGATCTCACACGGACCATCTTCTTTCTGTGGCCCCTGGCACCTGGATTCGATACAATACTGGCCAAGCTCACACTGCCGGTTTTCCGAACAGCTATCTCCCTTCTGAACGCAGGCAACGCATTTGCCGTCTTCGCAATGGGACCTGGCATAATCGCAAGTACCTTCCTCTTCACCGCAGACATCGCCATCGCGGGTGTACCGTTCGCACCTGCCTGGGCACTGGTTGTAGTTGGAGTTGCAGTGGCTTCCCACAGGACACTCCAGATCGATGTGACAGGCTTCGCCGTCGGAACGGCCGTTCTCGAAGAGGGCGCGGCAGGATGGCAACCGCTCCGAAAAAAGAGTGGGTGCGGTGATACCCAGCTTGGAAGACAGGAACCGGATTTCGGCCAGACAGTCGGCCAGGAATTCACCATGGAAGATGATGGCGCCCTCATCTGTCGAGAGGGCGACGTTGTGGCACAGATCTTCGGTCGAGCTACCAGGAGCTTGACCTACTTCGAGGGTGTTGAGCATTTGCTCGCAGGCAGACTGGGCTGAATGGGTGCCATAGTCGGCACATGCAGAACACCAAAAGGGGAAAAACACGGCGAATACTGCAGCGGCCCACCTGGTCATTCGCAACACCCGTCGCTTTCTCATGATATTCCTCCCTCGCTCAGTCCAGGCTTAAATAGGCGCATACAGTAACCTGAAAGGTGCTGAGTGTCAATTCCGCTCCCGTCCTCGGAGATCCTGGTTTGTGAGATTCTTTTTTTCTGTTGGGGAGAGAAAGAGGTGGACGGATTGTACGGTCGGCTGTATTTTTCAAAGTAGGGAGGCCGTCCATGTCCGCCAGCCTTTTTCTTCCCGAAAGCTACAGTCCCTTGCTCGACATTCGCGAGGTGGAGTCGGCCATCTTGGCCATCAAGGATTTCTTCCAGGCCCAACTGGCCGATGCGTTGCATCTCACCCGGGTAACCGCCCCGCTCTTCGTAAGATCGGGAACGGGCGTCAACGACGATCTCAACGGGGTGGAGCGCCCGGTGAGCTTTAGGGTGAAGGGGGACGGGGATGCCCAGGTCGAGATGGTTCAGTCGCTGGCCAAGTGGAAGCGGTTGGCCCTGGCCCGCTACGGGTTTGGGCCCGGGGAGGGGTTGTACACCGACATGAACGCGGTTCGCTCCGACGAGGTCCTTGACAATCTCCACTCCATCTATGTCGACCAGTGGGACTGGGAGAAAATCATCACGGTTGAGGACCGTTGCCTGGATTCGTTGAAGGAGATCGTTCGGGTCATATACGCGGTTATGTGCCGTACGGAATTCCACATTGCCTCGCGGTATCCGCAGATCCGTCCCGTCTTGCCCAAGGAGATCGTCTTCTGCACAACCGAGGAACTGGCGGATCGCTATCCCGATCTGGATCCGCGGGAGCGGGAGGATCGCATATGCGCCGAGCATCGTGCGGTTTTTCTCATCGGAATCGGGGCCGATCTGGCCGATGGCCGGCCGCATGACGGCCGGGCGCCGGATTACGACGACTGGACTACCAAGAGGCCCGACGGGGGGCGCGGGCTCAACGGTGATATCCTGCTTTGGAATCCCGTTCTCAAAAAGGCGTTTGAAATCTCTTCGATGGGCATTCGCGTGGACGCCGAGTGTCTGCGCCGCCAACTAAGGATACGCGGGAACGAGGAGCGGGCCGATCTTCCGTTTCACAAGATGCTTCTCGAAGGCAAACTGCCCCAGACCATGGGTGGCGGCATCGGCCAGTCGCGGTTGTGTATGTTCTATCTGCGTACCGCACACATCGGCGAGGTGGCGGTGGGCATCTGGCCCGGAGAAATGGAGCGGGCCTGCGCCCGGGCCAATATTTTTCTGTTGTAGTGATCTCGCATATCGCGGTATAGCTTGGACTAAGCGTGACTAAGAAGAAAATAACCGATGACATATATAGTCGTTCGGCCAAGCGGCTGCCCATGGGGGCGATGGTCACCTACCGCCTGGACGGCCAGGAGTACGGCAACCTGGCGGCGGATGTCTCGCCCGACGGCATCTTCATCCGCACCTTTGTGCCGCCCCCGGTGGGTACCCGCCTGGAACTGACTGTCGAGCTTCCCAAGGAGATGGGCGGCTACTGTGTGGATCTGGAGGGGGAGGTAGTGCGGGTGGTGGAGTCGGAGGAGGATCCTCGGCAGAACGGGATGGGCGTACATTTCACCGCCATCCACGCTTCCGATCCGGAGACTGTCCGCCACCTGGTGGCGCGCATCTTCCGCTACGACGTCCTGCGGCGTTCCCATGAAACCCTTGAAAAAGAGGAGTAGGGGCACCAAGGGGAGATTGAGGCCTACCCGTCTTTCTCGGTTTTTTCCGCGGTTTCTTTTTTTGTGGTTGCTTTCACCGGCTGAGCCACCCGGGCGGGTTGGCTGACCGTGGAAATGCCCGCGTGGGTGTCGGGAACCACCAAAAGCGGAGGGCGTTCGGCCAGCTTCTTTTGCCAGGGGTATTCCACCCGGACGTGGTATTGCCCTTGCAAGAACTTGATGAGACTGATGCCGATCTGCTTCAGATCCAGGGTAGTCAGTCCGGATTCGTCCAGGTAGCCGTGGAGCATCTTGGAGAAGATGATCCGGCGCACCAGGTTTTCGATCTCGTCGTGGTTGGGTTTCTGCAAGGTTCGGGAGGCTGCCTCCACCGCGTCGACGATCATCAGGATGGCGGTCTCCTTGCTGGTCGGGTTGCGTCCCTGGTACTGGAACTTGTCCGGCTCGATGGTCTTCTGGTTATTCTGGTAGGCTTTGTCCAGGAAGTACTCCATGGTGGAACTGCCGTGGTGCTCCACCAGGAAGTCCAACAGCCGCCCGGGAAGGTCGGCCCCGCGGGCGATGGTTATGCCGTGCTCGATGTGGGCGCGCAGCTTCTCCGCGCTGGACTCCGGCGCGATCTTGTCGTGGGGATTTTCGCCTTGCTGGTTCTCGATGAAGTACTCGGGTTGCTGCATTTTGCCGATGTCGTGGTAGTAAGCTCCCGCCCGGACCAACTCGTCGTCGGCACCGATAGAGTCGGCGACCTTCTCCGCCATGTTGGCCATGGCCAGCGAGTGCTGGAAGGTGCCCGGCGCTTTCTCGGCCAGATCCCTAAGAACGGGGTGATCCAGATCGAGCAGCTTGCGCAGCATGGAGCGCGGGACCGCGCCGAACATGAGCGTTACCGGAAAGGAAAACAGGACCGCGGCCGCTCCGCAGGCCAGGATGCCTCCGGCCAGACCCAGGAAGTCGTTTTCCGGCTGCAAGCCGAAGTTGATGTGCTGGGGGGTGAAGAGATTCAACCCGCCGAGGAACAGGCAGCCTACCAGGGCGCCGGCGATGGAGGCAACGATGAACCGCACCGGGCCGGTCTCCCGCTTCAGCAGCAGGACCGCAGTCCAACCGCTCACCAGCGGGATGAGCACCATGCCGGGTGTGAAGTTGAACATGGGGGCGACGATCGCCAGCGCGAGGAGATGGACCGTGAACCCGATGTTCTGGCTGACCAGCGGGCTGAAGAGGATGGCGGCCAGGGCTACCGGCAGCGCATACAGGCTCAAGGTGGTGTAGGAGAGTATGAGTCGCGAGGCCAAGCTGGTCAGGATCAGGAACAGGTACAGAGTCGCGACTGCCCGGAAACGAATGAAAAGTTGTCGACCAAATCGGCGCAGGAGCAGGTTGAAGAAGGTCAGCGCCAGGAAGTAGAAGATCAGCACCCCGCCGACTTGCCGGAGATCCAGGTGCGCGCGCTCGGGGAGCAGGCGCAGAAGCTGGGTCTTGTCGGCCTCGGTAACCATCTCGCCCCTTTTGATCAGGAAGCGTTCGGAACGGGCGACGGAACCATCCTTATCGAGAACCGAAAGCAGCTCGTCGGATACGGCGCTGTACATGGCTGGAGACCGGTAGGTGGTCGGAGCCGGCTGGCCGCTTTTCCAATCGGCGACGGGGTTTATCAGGACATCCAAAAAGCTGATGAGCGTGAACAAGGCCGCGATTGTTAAATTGAAGAGACTGGCCAACCAAAAACGGCCGAAGAGCGGTTTGGGTTGTACCTTATGCACGGCCAGACAGCAGAAAGGGAAGCGGGTGGCCGGCCTAGAAACGGAACGTGTAGGCCACGTTGAACCCGCCGTCGCCCGGGTCGACCATGACCGACCAGCGGTCCAGGTTTTCGTTTCTTCTGGATGCCTCCAGGGTGGCCTCGAAGATAGACAGGAGGTGCAGGCTGCCGGCGATGGCGAACAGGAAGATGGACTCGTAGCCGATCTTGTTGTTTACGTCGGGCTCGAAGACGCCGGTGTAGGCCGCCGCGGCCAGGTACAGGCCCACCTCGGTAACGAACCAGATGCCGCCGACCACGTACTCCTCGTTGTAGACTTGACCCATCCCTGGAATGATGGACAGCATGCCGGCGACCACGGGATTGGAGCGCCGGTAGTTTAAATCCGCAACGGGGTTACCGTCGTTTTCGGCCGTGGCGGGCAGGGCGGGGAGAATCAGGGCGAACACGACCAATACAGTCAGAAACCTCTTCATGGCATCTCCTAGACCGCTTGATACGTCACGGCCCTCACTCTTGAGTCAATCTTTGTCAAAGCCACCAGCACCTCCCCAGGCAAGTCTTGTGCCGCGCTTTTCACGGCGCCAGTGAACTGGTGGCAACGGTACAACCGGGCCTGCGGGTTGTCAACCCGACTGTTGCACAACTCATGAGCCCAGACGACCGCTATGCAACTGGCGGGTCAACACCCGATCTGTCTCGATATGACGATGCGCTGGACTTCGCTGGTGCCCTCGCCGATTTCCAGAAACTTGGCGTCTCGGTAGAAGCGCTCCACGTCGTACTCCTTCATCAGGCCGTAGCCGCCGTGGATCTGCACGGCGTGGTTGGATACCCGCCGGGCCAGCTCGGAGCAGTAGAGCTTGGCCATGGCGGCTTCCTGGGCGAAGGGGCGTTGGTTGTCGCGCAACCAGCCGGCCTTGTACATGAGATTGCGGGCCAGTTCGATCTCCATGGCCATGTCGGCCAGTTTGAAGGCGATTGCCTGGAACTTGCAGATGGGCCGGCCGAACTGCTGCCGCTCCTGGGAGTAGGCTAGAGCCAGATCGAAAGCTCCCTGGCCGCAGCCCAGCCCCATGGCCCCGATGGACAGCCGGCCACCGTCCAGGGTGGACAGCATCTGGTGGAAGCCGTCGCCTTGCCGACCCAGCAGGTTCTCTCTGGGGATGCGGCAGTCTTCGAAGTAGAGCTCCGCGGTGTTCGAAGAGCGCCACATCAGCTTGCCGTGCATTTCCTTGGCGGTGAATCCCTTGGTGCCGTGTTCCACCAGGAAGCAGGAGAGTTCTTTCTTTCCGTCGGGACGTTTCCCCGTGACCGCCTGGATGGTGACGCCCATGCTGATCTTGTTGGCGGCGTTGGTGATGAAGATCTTGGATCCGTTTATCACCCACTCGTTGCCGTCCGGCACCGCGGTGGTCTGGGAACCTCCGGCGTCGGAGCCGGCGTTGGGCTCGGTCAGCCCGAAGCCCCAGAGCCCCTGGCCCGCGCACAGCTTGGGCAGGTACTTTTTCTTTTGTTCCTCGCTGCCGTAGTAGTTGAGCGGACCGATCCCCAGCGAGTTGCCCGCCGCGACCGTGGCGGCGTGGGATCCGTCCACCCGGGCGATCTCCTCGGTGGCGATGATGTAGGAGACGTAGTCGAGGCCCTGTCCGCCGTGCTCGGGCGAGACGAAGACGCCGAAGAGCCCCAATTCGGCCATGCTCTTCATGGTGTCGTAGGAAAACTCCTCCCGTTCGTCCAACTCGCGGGCCACCGGCTTGATCACGTCTTTGGCGAATTTCCTCACGCTGCTGCGCAGTATTTGCTGCTCTTCGCTAAGGTCGTAGTTCAGGGCCATCGGATTCCTCACCTGCTTATGGGTTGACTCCACACATCGGAGCTATATACCGTTGGCACGAGCAAGGTCAATACTTTCGTTGCGGGAGAAATCCATGAGATTCAAGTTGGTTCTGGTGGTTCTGGTGGTTCTGGTTCTATCCATGGTTGCCGGTTGCACGAAGCCGCTGTTGATGGTGCCGTCTTTCTCGGGTGAGAGCTGCTGCGCGAACATCCCGGGCATTTCGCTGTCGAGGGATGCCGCTACATCCACCGTCGTGAAGGTGGTGGAACCGGCCGGGAAGAAGGCCGAAAAGAAGAAGAATGCATTGGAAAAACGCCGCGCCGAGCAAGAGGCCAAGCCGGTTCCGGATCGGTACAAGATCTTCTGCAAGTGCAAGCAGGGCGACTGGGTACGAGTGGAGACCAAGACGCGGGTCATCGAGGCCGAGTTTAAGAAGTGCGTGTACTTCGGTATCCGAGTAAAGCCAAAGGGCAAGAGGCTGGGAGTCATTCCCTTCGAGCAGATCTGGATGGTCAAGAAGATCGTACCGCCTCCCCCAAAAACAGAACCGGCCAAACCCGTAGTTCCCCAGGCACCCATGGAGGTGCCCGGACCGTAGCGTGTCCGGATTCCGGGCACCCCCCCGGCCTGTCGTCAATCGTAACTTCTCGAAAATACGTCCCGGTGATCTCTGGCACGTTGTTTGCGTGTCGAAAAAACCGGGAGGATTGTACGACCATGATTGCCGAACTGGCGATGGTGCTTCTGGCGGCCGCGGGCGGCCAGTGGGACTACGAACGATCCGGAGGTTTTTCCGACCCGGGGCCCTATGACTCGGCCGCGCGGATTGGGGATGTCGTTGTCGTGGGGGGTCGGATGGGCGTGTGGCGGGGGAGGGTTTCAAGCCTGGAGTTGGTTGTGTCCTGTCCGGCGCAAGAGGATCGACCCAACCGGGTGCGGGGTTGGGACGAACGCGGCTTCATCGCGTCCACTCCCTGCGGGCTGTATCGTGTGGACGTGGACGGCGGCGTGACGCGTATTACTCATCCGCCGGAGCCCGGGGCCCTGGATGCGGACGGGAGTGGGAGGGCGGTGGTGGCTTCGGGGAGCGACCTATGGCTGTTTCAGGCCGGCGGCAGACGTCGGCTGGGGTATGCACTGTCCGGATCGCCCGGGAAACTGGAGATTCGCGGGGATTGGCTGGTAGCCGAGGGAGAGCGGAGGTGGCTGCTTGGCCTGTCTGGGTTTCATCAGGAGGAGCTTTCCGGATGGGGAATGCACTCGCTACCGGGCCGGGACCGGTTGCTGTGGGTGCAGCCTTCGGGCCGGGTATTGATCCGCGGGGTGCGCGAGCCGGTGGGGAGGGTGTTGCGCCTTCCGCTGTTTCCGGCGGAGCGGGTGGTGGCCGTGCGGGGGTCTCTGGTGCTCACGTCGCTGAGGTGGATCCGGGTGGGTAAACCGGAAAGCGGGCGTCTCCCGCCCGTGTCGGGGCGACCGGTTCTTGTGTGGGGTGGTGGGGTGCCCGAGATTGTGACGGCCGGCAGGGTCTATCGTCCCGTTCCGGCAAAAAAGCGGGATTTCGGGGGCGGTGGGGCCCCCGACCTGGCGGAACTGTACGCGGCGGCTGTTAGGGCGCAGGGGCTGGCGCTTCCGGCACAGTCGCCCGGTCTGGCTGGGTGGCTGCCCAAGGTCAAGGTCTCCGTTTTTGGGAGGCAGACGCGCAAGGTGCGCTGGCACGAGGAAGGCGCCTGGGACTTTTCGTCGGGCAGGTACGCGGGCGTCTTCGTACTGCTTACCTGGTCCCTACAGCGGACGATTGTAGACGGGGCGGAAAACGCGCGCGAGAAGCTGCGGGCGAATATCGAACAAGAGCGCTGGAAGCTGAAAGAGAGGCTTGCGGTTCTCCTGGCCGCGCTCAAAGCGCACCGCCGGCGCGGGGACCAGCAGGCACTCTTGGAGATCCGCGCCCGGATCGACATGCTGACCACAGAAGCTGCCCGGTGACCAACCTGGTGATGCGAGGGGGGGGTCCGGATTCCGGACACCCCCCCTTATCGGGGTAGGTTTCGCAGAAACCCAGCGCGCCAGCTTGTAGAGCGGCAAGAGCCCCTGAAACCGTCACAGACTGCCTTTCCGGTTCACCCGGTACCCAAGGCCCTGTTGTAATCCCCGATGATCTACAGTTCCTGCGCGATCTGACATCCCAGGTGTTTCAGGGCATCTTGTATGGCTGCACGATTGCGCCTCTGGGGAAATTGCTGCAGGTGGTGTTGCCAGTGTTGGCAGCCTTGTCGTCTATCTCTGATTCGGTAGGTCAGGATCTCTCCCATCTCATAGCTGAGTTCTTCGCCAAGATGGCGATCCTGGATATGTGGAAGCGCCACGCGTATACGTTTGACTAGTTCGACAAAACGGCGTTGAATCCGCAGCTCCTCAAGCTGAGCCATGAGTGTTTTGGAGTCAAATCCGGGTTCGGGCTCAACGGGTTCGACGGGGGCAATAGCGGGTTGTGGCGGGTCGGCGTCTACGGGTTTTTGCCGATGGGCGACCCGGACATCTCTTTGTGTGTCGATTCTCTTGGGTTGGAGAGGCGGAGATTCTTTCCTGGTGGCGCCGGTGTATTCCTCTTCGGCTTCCAGGGGCCACTTCAGGGTTTGTTGCGGCTTCAGATCGATGGCTTTACCAGAGAAGTCCCGGTACCGAATCCGGCCCGCGTGCAGGGTCACTTCTCCCTGGTTTCTGTCCTGCCGGATTGTAAAGCTGGTCCCCAGCACTTCAATGGTTCCGTGGGATACGATGATGTGTATTGGTTCTGTTCCGGGGGGCCTGGGCTTGACCCGGAGCTTGATCCTTCCTCGAAGAACTTGAATTCCTTTGTCTTCGCGCGTGATTCTGGTTCCTGCTGAAACCGCCAAGCGGGATCCGAGTTCGGAGTCGTCGAGTACCGCACGGCCTCTGACGACTTCCAGGACGGACTCGGCGGTTTCTCTATACAAGAACTCGTCCGAACGCTCAATAACTAGGAATCCCATAATGTCGGCAGGACGTGACGGCCATAGGGTTATCGGCAGCAGCGCAATGAGCAGGATCAACCCAGTGGCAAACGCTAGAATCGTATGCCTCCTGAAAGGACGGGGGCCTGCGATCCGGTCACGGTGTGCCCTGAAGCGGGCAAATGAACCACCGGGCAGTGGTGTGGTCTGAAGATGGCCATCCAGTTCCCTGAGGTCCTTCATTACATCATTTTCACTGAAGGAGTCAGGCATCCTCTCCCTCCAATGTTAGTGCGCGCAGGGACCTGGTTGCACGCTTGAGCAACTTCGATACAGAGCCCTCGGAGATGTCGAGTGTGTCCGCAATCTCTTTTTGGGTGAGGTGATCCAGATGGCGCATGATGAAGACTATCTGTTGCCTGGCTGGAAGTCGTTGCAGAGAATCCATGATATCCTGTAGTTCCTGACGGGCGATGGTGACGACCTCGGGAGACGTTGTGTCGGCATTGTCCCGAGTATGGATCAACGTGTTCTTGACCCGGTTCCAGATGGAACGCTCTCTTCTGAGCCGATCCAGGCAACAACGGTATGCTACCCGATGGAGCCATCCAGAGATATTTTTATGCAAATCTAGTTTTCCCCGGTTTTCCATGAGGCGGATGAACACGTCATGGGTCACATCCTCGGCCCATTGTATATTACCGCCAAAACGAAGGCACTTGGCAAAGACGCTTTGGGCATGCTGCCGGTATTGCAGTTCGATGAAATCCTCCAAATCTTCCAAATCCTCCGAAGGTTCGGACCTTGTCATTCGGTGCTTTGTGTTTCTGGAGTTCAGCAATACTTCAACACGAGAACGAACCGTAAAACG
Source organism: Deltaproteobacteria bacterium (assembly GCA_030622135.1). Taxonomy (GTDB): domain Bacteria; phylum Myxococcota; class B64-G9; order B64-G9; family B64-G9; genus JAUXGL01. The sequence continues at coordinate 1,184 of JAUXGL010000128.1, read as the reverse complement.
GATTGTTCTTCCTATATTTTATTAACGAATCAAACTCCAAGAAGTTTCCATGGTTGAGTGACATTTGGTCCGGCTATTCATCAGAAACATAAGCGATTGACAGGCCCACAAGACCCCGTATGGCGGGAGAATTCCACAACTCATCTGCTCCGTAGACGTGGACGTAAGACTTCGATGTCGACTGGATACCCAAAAAAAAGAGGAGATCGAGGTGGCTTATTATCCGCAGCGCCAGGGCGGTCTGGCCTGTAATCAGTATATCCTCGATGTTGCCTGTCGATCGGGCTTTTCCTGCACCTTCGTACGTGTAGCGAGATTGCCAGATGCCGGCAGCCAGTTCGCTTACCCAGTCCAACCGGTTTTCGAGGAGTGTCAACCGGAAGTTCACGCATCCGCTGGTCCCCCACTCCATGACATGTAGCGACGCATCATCCGGATTCGGCAGCAAGATCGAGGCTGTCACCCCGAATCCCCAGCCTTCTCCCCGGTGGAGGTGGCCGGACAGGGACAGGAGTGGGTCGATTCTCTCGGTGCTGAAAAGACCAGCAGCACCCAGCATGGCATCAAACCGCCATTGCCGTGAGGGCTCGCCGGCGGGTTCTAGCGGCGGAGGGCCGGTTGGTTTTTCCGACTGGTCGGGTTCTTGCAGTGGTTGCTGGAGATGATCGGCGGTCTTGCGGATGAGGGCCATGCTCTGGTGAAGCAGGTTGAGGTGCAGGTCAACCAAGTTGTCATGCCGAAGGGATATCTTTTCGATCTGACGGACAGCACCTGCCTCTGCCTCCACCAGCAACAGATCCTTCTCCCTGCGAATCGATAGCTTGATCTGAGCAGGCCCGCCAGCATCCACCAGGCTGAAGTTCTCCCGTACGACGCGGACAAACAGGCTCTTGTAGAAATCAGCGAACGCATATGTGTCATAGGTGTATTGGTCCACCTCGGAAATGTCGACCGACACGGAAAACGTCGCCGAGGGAGACGCAGAAGCGCCAGCAGCGAGTATGGTCGATAAAAAATAGAGAAGGTGAATCGGCATCTGATATCCAGCAGTTGGACGTGTCCTGGGGAAGCTAACAAGTATGGCGAGCGGGATCAAGCCAAGTCGCAGATCCCGGATCCACCACCTCGTTTTGCAACTCCGCGTCGCAGCACCGAAGTCGATGCTCGACGTAGAGAACCACGCC
>JAUXGL010000216.1 GCA_030622135.1 Deltaproteobacteria bacterium | reverse complement strand
GCCTTCGAGGGCCTCGAGACCCAGGGCGACTGGGTCCTGACCGTCTCCGACCACGCCGCCGCCGACACCGGCACGCTCAACTCCTGGTCCATAAAAATCGTCCCGGCGCAGTAAGATTGAAAAGCGCCGGGCCCGCCCACATGACGCAATATGGAGGCCACTCCGTTGGGTGCCATGTGGGCGGGTTGGCGTTACTCGTATGGTCCTGTCGGTTCGCTCAAGGGCTTCGGGGGGTATCACTTCTTCTTTAGCTGTTTCGACACCACGGTTTCCTTGCCCGCCTTGATAACAATCTTGAGCTTCTCCCTTATTCCCAACTCTTCGTTGACCAGGGTGACATCATGCCGGCCGGCCTTCAGCTGGATGCGCATCAGGGGGGTATTGCCGGCCTTCTTGCCGTCGATGAAGACGACCGACCAGGGAATGGCGTTGATGCTCAAGCTGCCGTGGCCTTTGGCCTTGCGCGGGGCGTCTTTCAGGTTACCGGGCGAGGTGATGGACACCTTCGGGGAGGCAATCAGGCTACCGGGCGGAGTGATGAACACCTTGACCTCTTTCGGGGAGGCAATCAGGTTGCCGGGCAGGGTGATGGATACCTTGACCTCGCGCTCCTGGGTCTCCACCCGCAGGCTGTCCAGGAGCTTCTGGACCAACGGCTCGTCCACGGGCACCAGCTGGGCCAGGGCCAGGGCGCCCTTGCAGATGTCGCCCAAGAGCCTGGCGGACTGCAGGTCTTCGGTGAAGGCCAGGGCCACCGCCTCAAAACCCTCGGTCTCGGTGATGTGCCCGGAGAGCATCAGGCCGGCCACTTCGGGCAGGTTCTTGGGCAAGCCGGGGAAGTGCATGTGCTCCATTTTCTGGATCTTATTGATGATCTGGGTGGGCACGCCGGCCAGCCAGAAGGTCGAGTTTTCGGGCACCTGCCCGATGAGCCGGGCCAGCCTGGGGTTGGCCGACAGGCCGGGGGCCTTGCCGGCCCGGGTGGCCAGGGCGGACTTCAAGACCTTCAGGTCCCCCGCCAGGATTTCCGAATCGTCCAGGAAGGCCACCCCCACGGTCATGACCTTTACTTTTTCCTGGGGCAGTGGAACCTTGAACACCAGGACGTTTACCCCATGGATCTTCTTCGTCCGGGGCAAAACCCCCGGCGCGAGTTTCTTCCCGACTTCGATCAGCCGGTCGGGGCGGAAGCCCGAAAACCGGCCCTCGGCGTGGATCAGCCAGCGCTCTGCCGGCATGGTTTCGCTGTCGGAGAGCGTGATGCCCACGGTCACCTTGTGAAGATCTTTGAGCAGATCGAAACCCAGCAGCTCGAAGGTCTTCTCGATCTCTTCGGAGCCGATCTCCGCCTTCAGGTTGAGCTTATCGAGCAGGGAAAGAGACGCCAGCAGCGCGGCCAGGTCCACCTGGACGATCATGTCGCTCTCGGGCGGGAAGAATCGTGCTGCGCCCAGCCGGGCCGCGGTCGCTTTCTTCTCTTTCTGCAGGGCCGCGATTATGGTCTGCTGCTGGTTCTCCCGGCCGAGCAGCTTGTAGCACTCGGCCCGGCGCAGCAAGATGGACTCCAAGAGCCGCGAGTCCTCCGCGTCGGTGGCCGCCTCAAGGGCCCGGTCGTAGGATTTTAAAGCTTTTTCCAGGTGGCCGACGGTGCGTTGGAAGAAGAGCCCCTCCTGGTAGGCCAGCTTGGCCGACATGGCCGTGGCCGGTTGCCGGCCGGCCGCTGAGGTTGCCGCGAATGCGATGAGCAGGCTGCCGAGAATGCCGATAGTCTTTTTCATCTTGGTTCCTCCTTGGCCTCCATGCCGCCCATCTTATTTCTTCTCCGGTAACGGCCGAATGACGGCCGTGTCACGGTTGTGTCATTGGTTAACCGCCCCGCGTAAAGCGGTAGCCCACGCCCCGGACAGTCTGGAAATACCTGGGTTTGTCGGGATCCGGCTCCAGCTTCTGGCGCAGGCGCTTGATGAAGTTGTCCACCGTCCGATCGGTTCCGAAGTAGTCGAACCCCCAGACCCGGTTGAGGATCTCCTGACGATTGAGGGCCTCGCCCTCCCGGCTGAGGAAGAAGTGCAGGAGATCGAACTCCCGGCTGGTCATCTGGACCGGCTGGCCCGAGACGGTCGCCGTCCGGGCCTTGAAGTCCAGGGCAACCTTTCCGAAACCAACCGTTTCGATCTCTCGGTCGAACTTGCGCTTGCGCCGCAGCACCGCCTGGATGCGCGCCAGGAGCTCCTGCAGGCCGAAGGGCTTGGTCACGTAGTCGTCCGCGCCCAGGTCCAGGCCGCGCACCTTGTCCATCTCCTCGCCCTTGGCGGTCAGCATGATGACCGGCACGTCGATCTCCCGCCGGCGCAACTCGCGGAGCACCTCGAACCCATTCATCTTGGGCATCATCACGTCCAGCACGATCAGGTCGGGGGCCTTGTCCACCGCAAGCTCCAGCCCGCGCTCTCCGTCCGGGGCCACGAACGCGGAGTAACCCTCGAAGGAGAGGTTATTCCTCAGTCCCTTGGCGATGGAGGCATCGTCCTCGATGACTAGAATGGTTTCCTTCATGTCGTCTCCTCCGCGGCCCCGCCGGGATGAACCGGCAGCCGCACCGTGAAGGTGCTGCCCCGCCCGGGCGCGCTGTCGACCTTGATGTCCCCGCCGTGGGCCTTGACGATGTATTGAACCAGGCTCAGTCCCAGCCCGCTGCCGGCCACATCACAGCATAACCGGTTGTCCACCCGGTAGAACTTCTCGAAGATGCGCTTCTGATCGGCCCGGGGGATCCCCACCCCGTGGTCGGTCACCGCCAGGTCGACGTACCCGGTGTCCTGGGCCGCCGAGATGTCCACCCGGCGCCCGTCGGGGCTGTACTTGGTGGCGTTGGAAAGCAGGTTGATCAGCACCTCCACCATGGCGTCGCGATCCACGCTGGGCTCGGGCAGGTCGTCGGGAATTCGCGTGCTGACCTCGAACCCGTCCTTTTCGATCATGGGTTTGCAGGCCGCCACCGCCGCGTCCACCAGCTCCCGGACACTTTCCGGCTTGAACCGGTAGGCCTTGCGCCCCGCTTCCATGCGCGAGAAGTCCAGGATTCGTTCCACCAGCCGCGACAGCCGCTCGGTTTCCTGCCCGATGGTCTCCAGGCACTCGCGCTCTTCCTGCTTCGACTTCACCCGCCCGAGTAAGAGCGTTTCGGTGAACATGCGGATGGAGGTGAGGGGAGTGCGCAGTTCGTGGGAGACCGAGGACACGAAATCAGTCTTTAGCCGGGAGAGCCGCGTCTCGCGGATTATCACCTGGACGGTCTTGCCGATCCCCGCCAGCAACGCCATCACCACGATCAAGAGCACCCAGATGTACATGGTGGTGCGGCTCCGGGTCAGCTCCTCCAGCGCCTCGCTATCGGTCAGCACGAAGTCCAGCCGCCAGGTCAGGTCGGTGGTCTTCAGAAACGCCGAGCTGGCCACCACTCCCAGCTCCAGTTCATTGCAGGAGGGATCCTCGGAAGAGTTTATGGTGGCCAGAAGCTCAGCGAACTCCAGCTCTCGCAGGATCCCGTCGATCAGCGGATTTTGCGCCTGCGGAACCAGTTCGAACCCCGAAATCACGTTGGTCTTCTTGACCACGAACAGCCGCCGCACTCCGCCCACCTTGATGGACCGCAGCTCCGCCTTCCCGCCGATGCTCCCGGCGAGGGTCGGCAAGGTCGAAAGCAAGGACTCCTGCCGCCCCAGCGCCTGAAACCTTCCTTGCGCCGGCATCAGCTCGATGCTCTTCTTCTTCGAAATAATCTCGAAGGCCTGCTGGCCTGCAAAAACCACCTGTGCGCCGGACGCCGGCAAGCCCGGATCGCAAAGCCAGGCGGAAAACCGCTCGGCCTCGCGGGCCAACTCCTCCGGTTTGTGCTCGGCGAGCAGCCGGACGATCTGCAGGTGGGCGCCAATAGCCAGGTTGTATCCCCCACTATCCACGAACTCCCCGCACTCCCTGGTGATGCTCTCCAACACCAAAAGCGCTTCCTTGATATCCCCACCCTTGATCCGCGCCCGCCCCAACGCATTGAGCACGACACACCGCTGCAAATCCCCCTTATCCATCTCCGAAAGCGCACTCTTGTACTTATTTACCGCTCCCCCGAAATCCCGCTTCTGAAACTCTAACTCCTCTGCCGCGGAGTGGGTCTCGGGCAAGTACCCCTGCCAGGAGGGAAGCGGACTAGACTGCCGCGGCAGCAGTACCTTTCCATCCAACCCAATGACAAAGAAGTTAGCCGCCAACCTTTCTTTCTCAATGAAGTTCTTCAACGATTCCCCAACCCGTGAAATCTCCCGCTTCCCTAGTGCCCCCAACTCATCCAGCACTCCGTTCCCCCGCTCGACCAGATCCGCCAAAGAAGCCCTAAACCTCTCGACAACCTTCCCCAACACCGGCTTATAGGTTTCATAAAGCCTCTTCTTGGCAATCTCCCTCTCATTACCGATGGCAATCAACCCGAACCCGGTAAGCAGCAAGGAAGGAACCGCCACCGTAAAAATAACCAGCAGCACAAAGTTCCTCAACCTGCGCCCGGTAGGATCTGAAACCCGCTTCGTCATCGGAGTCACCCTAGCATACGAATTGTCACCAAATCATCACAGCGCGGATCCACTGACCGAAAGGTCTCGCTTCGCTTTTCCGTATGCGCCAACACTGCCTTGCGCGACTTCGTAAACAATTCTATTAATTATGTTGCAATAGCATAATGTAGCTGTTACATAATAATCCATGTTGCCTTTTCTGGACAGGGAGGAAGAGCTGAAGCGCTTGGAACGGGCCCTGGGGGGCGCGGCTTCGGCTTTGGTATGCCTGTACGGCCGCCGGTGGTGCGGAAAGACGCGTTTAATTCAGCAGGGCCTGCGCGGGCGGGAGGCGGTCTACTATGTGGGGGATGATCGGGAGGAGGCGCTGCAGCGGGGCGAGCTGGCCCGGGAGATCGGCCGGTTGCTGCCTGGGTTCGATTCGGTCGAATATCCGGATTGGGCATCGATTCTCGATCGCTGGGATCGGGAGGCGCCGGCCAGGGCCGTGCTGGTGCTGGACGAGTTCCCGTTCATGGTCGGGGCCACTCCGGCGCTGCCCAGCGTGCTGCAGAAGTTCGTCGATCGCCGGCGCACAAAGGCGCGCCACCTGGTGCTGGCCGGATCTTCCCAGCGGATGATGGCCGGCTACCTGCTGGACGCCTCGGCGCCGCTCTATGGCCGGGCCCGTGAGCTGATGAAGATCGAGCCCCTAGCGCCGCGCTGGATCGGCCCGGCGTTGGGTTTGCGGACAGCCCGGGAAGCGGTGACTCACTATGCGGTCTGGGGCGGAGTGCCGCGCTACTGGGAGTTGGCCGTGGAGCGCGGTGGGCTGGATCGGGCCGTCATCGATCTGGTGCTCAGCCCGCTCGGGGTCCTGTACCGGGAGCCGGCCCGGTTGTTGCTCGATGACCTGCGCGACACCCGCCAGGCGGCTTCGGTCCTGTCCCTGATCGGCCGCGGCTGCCATCGGGTCAGCGAGATAGCCGCCCGGCTCCAGCGCCCGGCCACCTCCCTGTCGCGTCCGTTGGGGGTCCTAATGGAGATGGGCCTGGTGCGGCGGGAGATTCCCTTCGGGCGTTCGGTCCGGGACACCAAGAAGACCCTCTACCGGATCGACGATCCCTTCGTGCGCTTCTGGTACACCTTCGTCGAACCCAACCGGGCCCTGTTGGAGGCGGGCCGGCCGGCGAGCGTCTGGAGGGATGCCCAGGAGCGGTTCCGCCACCACCTGGCCGGTGTCTGGGAAGACCTAGTGCGGGCCTCGCTGCCCCGGGTGGAGATCGGCGGCCGCCGTTTCGGCCCGGCGGGACGTTGGTGGGGCAGCGGGACCGATCGCAAACCGCTTGAGCTGGATGTGGTGGCGGCCTCGGGCGAAGACCGCCTGCTGGTCGGCGAAGTCAAGCTGAGCTGCACGGCCGCCGAAGCCCGCGCAGTGCTGACAGGCCTGCAGGAGCGAGCAGCACGGCTCCCGGCCGCCAAGAGCAAACGGGTGGAGTGTGTTCTGTGGGTGTTGGAGCAGCGCCGACCCCTCGGCATGGAATGGGTCTACGGCCCCGACGCCGTCCTCTTTTGAGGGTGTCCTCCATTGCCATATATACCATTAAAATGTTATACCGCGCCCAATGCATTCCCTCTCCGACATTTTTCCACTATTGGTGCAGGCCCTGGCCCCACTATCACTGGCCACCCACCCCACCCCGGTAAAGCCCCTCCCCAACCTGTCCGCGACCACATCCAACCAGAACCTCTACCTGAAACAGGACAACCTTACATCCACCCTCTACGGCGGCAACAAGACCCGCAAACTGGAGTTTCTCCTGGCCGATGCGAAGCGAAAATCCGCCCAAACCGTGGTAACCATGGGCGGCATCGGATCGAACCACCTGTTGGCCACCGCCCTCCATGCCCAAACCCAGGGCCTAAAGACGGTCGGCGTGGTTTTCCCCCAACCAGAAACCGAAAGCGTAAGGAAGAATCTCCTGGCCGACCGCGGTGCCGGCGTGGAGTTGGTCTGCATTCCATCAAAGTATCTGCTCCCCGCCTACGTGGCCCGTACCCTGATGTCCCTCCGCCTCCGCGAAGGCAGAAAGCCGCTGTTGATCCCCGGCGGTGGTTCCAACCCCCTGGGCACCCTCGGTTTCGTAAACGCCGCTTTGGAATTGTCAGCCCAGGTAAAATCCGGCCTTCTCCCCGAGCCCGAGTCCATCTTTATCCCCTACGGTAGCGGCGGCACCGCCGCCGGTCTGAGCCTTGGCCTGCAACTGTCCGGCCTGAAGACCAGGGTAGTAGCCGTAAGAGTAATCGATCGCCTGATAGCCAACCGCACCAAATTAATGATGCAGATCGGCTCCACTGCTCACTACCTGACTGGCCATGGCGACCAGACCGCCCGTCCCGCCGGCATCGGCAAGAACCTCGAAATCCGCCAGGGCTACATCGGCCAAGGCTACGGCCACCCCACCGACGCGGCCGAGCAAGCCGTTGAAATGTTCAAAAAAGAGGAAGGCGAAAATTTGGAATTTACCTACACCGGCAAAGCCGCCGCCGCCTTCTTAGACGAAGCCCGCACAACCACCGCCCCATTGCTTTTCTGGAACACCTACTCCTCGGCCGACATCGGCGGCTGGGTCAAGAAAGGCGAAAAATGGCACAAAAAGCAGCCGCAATCCAAATAGTGGACGCCTGCACCCAGGAGCCCTTCAGCGGAAGCCCCACCGGCATAGTCCTCGACGCCAAGATGCTGAAGGACGATGTAATGCAGCTAATCGCCAGCGAGCTCCACCTGCCCGTAACCGCTTTCAACCTCGGTGGCAACGAAGAAAACCACCACATTCGCTTCTTCAGCCCCACCAGCGAGCTCCAGTTCTCCGCCCACGGCGCCGTAGCCATGTTCACCGCTCTGACCCTGGCCGAAAAGTTAAAGCCCCCCAAGAAACTCAATCTCCTCTCCCGTATCGGCAAGCTGGAGGTGGAAATAACTCCGAAGGATAACGCCCCCCACGAGATCGCAGTAACCCTTCCGGCTCCCAAGTACCGCGACTTCGGCTATGGTATCGACCTGTTGGCCGGCATCCTGGGCTGCGACTGCTACAGCATCCCCACGCCCAGGCCCATGGGCCTGGTAAACACCGGCGCCTGGACCCTGGTAGTTCCCATAACCACGAAAGAAGAACTGGAAGAAGTCCACCCCGACTACGATTCCCTGAATCGCCTCAACCAGAAACTAGGCGCCGTCCCGACGCTTCTATATTCCTGGCGAAGCCCGACGGATATAATCTGCCGTGCCTTTGCTCCCGCGTCGT
>JAUXGL010000214.1 GCA_030622135.1 Deltaproteobacteria bacterium | reverse complement strand
TGGGTACGGCCCCTTACCACCGAGTTTCGCCACGTGCTCTGCGCTTGACCGCGCCCTTCACAGAAGAATCAGCCACCGTTCGCCGCAAGGGCCGACGGGTTTACCGAATGTTTACTTGAGATCCGGGTTAACCCGTTGACTGCGCACCAGATCCAAGGCGCCGATCCCTATTTGCACGGAGCTTTTCTCAAGGGTTGACGGTTGCCTGGACTTATTGAGGTTACGGCGCCGGCGATGTGGGCGAGAGTCGATGTCGGAATGTATTGGGAGTTGCTCTGCGCCGAGTCGAATGATCGTACCTAAACAGCTCCCTGGACGGAGAGTAGCAGGATGTCGTCGTCCAGGTCGTGCAGGGAGGGGTCGTCGGTGCGCTTGATGACGTAGTTGAGCTGGACCTTGATGTAGCGGTCGAAGAGGTAGTTTAGGCCGAAGGTCCAGTTTTCCTGGATGACTCGCTCGCCCGACTGGTTCCATTCTCGCGTGTACTTGTCGAAGCGGACACCCAACTCGAAGGTGTGCCGCTCCCAGAAGGGAGCGGGAGCCAACTTGGAGAGCAGCTCGTTGGCCCGCCAGAGCATGCGGTATTCCCAACCGGAGTAATGCAGGTCGGTGCGGCCGTCGTCGTCGTAGTCGTCGCGGATTTCGCCCTGGCCGAACAGGCCGCCGAGACGGACGCCGGTTTTGGGGATCTTGACGGTGGCGTCGCCCGAGTAGGATATACGCTTGAGGTCGTAGACTACCCGGCCGGAGTTGAAGACCATGTTGTCGTGCCAGTTGTAGTTGAGGTGCCCGCCGACGGTGAGTATGTCGAAGAAGTCCCGGGCCTCGATGCGCAGGCCGGTGAAGAACTGGCCCGGGTTGGTCAGCATATACTCGGGCTTGGCCCGGCCGGAGATGAACAGGTTAGCCCCCAGGCCGTTTCCGGCCATCAAGAAATAACGCAGAATGCCGGGACCCACGTCGACGTCGCCCTTGAGTCCCACTCCGAAGTCGCGCAGGTAGCAGTGCACGCCGTAGAATAAAGACGATGGGTAGGTGGTTCGCGACAGGGAGAAGTCCACCAGAAACTCGGTGATGTTCGGGCGGAAGATAAAGTCCAGATCGCGCGAGGATGTCAGGGCCTCGCCGGGGGCGGGTATCTTGAACTGGCCGAAGTACACAGACAGCCAGGGAGCGAAGCGCAGGCCCAGGTAGAGATCCAAAAGGCCCACGTTTTTTTCAAAGCGCACCTGGGTGTTGAACTCCAGGAACCGGTCGAGTAGGCGCAGGTTCGCACCCAGGCGGGCGCGGTAGAGGGAGAAGCCGGTGGTGGCGGTGGCCGCGTCGTCTCCGCTGGGGAACTGGTGCAACTCCTCGGCCTCCTCCATCTGCTCGTAGGCCGAAAACCAGAGTTGAGCATGGCCGTGGAGCTTCAGGTTCTCCGCGGCAGCGTAGGCGCGCGCGGGCGAGGCCAGCAGGCACAAGAGCGCCAGGGGCGTGAGACGCCGCACCGCTCGGTCAAGGATTGATGCCGTGTCCATAAACGACGACGGATTGGTTGTCGATGAAGGCCCAACCGCCGTTTTGATGATCGAAGTCCTCGTAGTCGGCCGGGAGCGGATTTATACGGATGCCGGTCACCCCGCGCACCATGGCGCCGGCGTTGTGGTCCTTGGAATCGTCGTAGTCGAAGCCGTCGTTGCACTCGGTGGGGGAGTATCTGGAGCCGCGGTCGGGCGAGCCCGGGGTGGACTGAGGCACGATGATGCGGAAGGGACCCTCCCCGTTTATGCGGCCGGAGGTGATGTCCAGGTTGCAGGGATCCAGGGCCAGGCCGTCGCGCTGGTAAGCCAGCATGAGCCACTGCTCCCCGGGGATCGCGCCCCCGTCGGTGAGTCCGGAGGGCAGCGTGTCCGGGTAGGTGACCAAGCCGCACTCCGTTCCCAAAGCGGCGTTGTCCAGTCCGGCGTGGTAGAGCCCGGCGGGGAAGGGGTTCAACACCGCGTCCATGGAGAAGTCCTTCATGTAGCCGTCTGGGGCGATCACGGTGATGCCCGCGATGTCCGCATCGGTTGGGTCCACGCCGGCGGCCTCGATCAGGTCCTTGACCTTCACTCCTTTGTAGGCGGCGTATTGGTCGTACTCTTGCTTATGGGAGTTTGCCAGCATGAACTGCTCGTGGGCGGGCAGGGCCTTCACGTCGGCCATGGTCATGGTTTCGAGCGGGGCCACCTGCTGCCCGGGCTGGGAGTCCGGGTCGCCGGGGTATTTCAGGTCGGCGATCTCTTCTTCGTTTGAAAAGCTGTCCGAGTCGGAGTCGTCCGCGGCGATGTCTCTCAGGGCTTGCCGGGAACGGCCGGCCTTCGCGTAATCGGTGCCGTACGGGTTGAGGGTTTCCGCGTACCCGGTGGGTTGGGTTTCGATGAAATCCTCAGACGGATGCTGGATCAGGTGGCAGTAGTCGCAGGAGTTTTTGTAGACGCTTACGATCTGGCCGCCCTTGTCGTAGGTGAAGGTATCGCCTTTGTGGCAGGTTTGGCAGTCGTCCAGGCGGGTGCCGATGGTGTCCGGGTACACCGTGGCGAAGTTGTTTATGTCCGCGTCGCTCTCGTGCCCCTTGTAGGCCCGCGAAGATATGCGATTCTCATCGTCGGATGAGCAGGCCGGCAGGCAGGCCAGCAGAAGCAGGACTAATATTCGGTTCATGACAGATCTCCTTTCTCTTGGTTGTCGATGAGCCCATAAATCTTTTGTTGAGTTTCAGATATTCGGTTATCCGGGGCTCTCCTGGGGCATGGGTATAGGCCGCCTCGGTGTATATGGCAAGAAAAAAATAACTAAAACTAACAAAAAATCACACACCTGTTCGGGACAGGGTTGGCTGGCACGCAAATTGCTTTGCAAAATTTCTATTCAGGGCGACGAATTTATAATATACTCTCCGGCAATCATGGCTAATACGAAAGGTTCGGCGTTTGTCGCGTTGAAGTCCTTCGTGACCCGCAGGTTTGGCCACAAGGGATGGAAGCGGTACCTGAGCTGCATTGAGCCTAAAGAGCGCAATGCCGTCGAAATGCCTTCCACCAAGGAGTGGTACGACCTGGGGCTCTGGATCCGATCGCTGCATGTTCTCAAGGAAGTGTTTGGAGACGAGGAGCCAAAGGTGGTGTACGAGTTCGGCCGGCACGAGGCGAGTCGCGACCTCAGCACTTGGCAGCGGTTGTTTCTTCGAACGGCCAACCCGGCCTACGTTCTCGAAAAGGCCACCGAGTACTGGTGCAAGTTTTGCGATTTTGGCAGTTGGAAAGTCGAGCGCAAGGGTAACAAAGCCGCCACCGCCACCCTGCGCGGTGTACCCGTGGTGGACGCGCTGTACTGCGAGGAACTGACCGGCTATCTCAATCGCCTGTTCGAGCTGGTGGGAGCCAAGAACCTCCAACTCGAGCACAGCCACTGCCACTCCCGCTCCCGCGGTGGCGACAGCTACGCCTGGAACGGTAGCTGGGATTGACCCAATAACTCCCTTCTTCGAGCGGAGCATGGCGTCGTTCGCGTCGCTCAGGGCCGGATGATCCTGCCTGCCTTGGAGAGCGTATCGATGATCGCGTACATGTTCGAGACGCCACCAACGGCGAGCCGGTCCTTGATGTCGAAGTGGTTCAGGCACGTGCCGCACACCAGCACCTGTACACCCACCTGATCGAGCTGGCGCAGTTGCTCCAGCACGGGAGACCCTTCTGTCGCGAGCTTCGCCCCGGCGTTGACGAAGATCGCGTGGGAGATCTCTCCTTTGAACTGGCTCAGCGTGTCCAAAAACGCCGCCATCAGGGTCGCGCCTAACTCCTCGTCCCCGCGGCCCATGCCCTCGGACGAGACGTAGACCACGGTGTTCTTGGCGCTGGTGGTCTCGCAGACGATGGGGGGCGTTTCCGCCGCGGGGGCGCCGTGACCGGGTTCGATGGTCAGATGGAACTCGTCACCCTGCTGCTCCACGGACACCCGGCCGCCCTGGCTCTCGGCGAAGCGTTTCACGTTGGTGCAGGACCCCTGGTCGTCAACGATTACCAAGATGGGAGCGGTGGCGCCGGCAAGCGCGGCTTTCGTGTCGATCACCGGTTGCGGACAGGCCAATCCCCGGCAATCCACTATCTTCATTTCAGTCATAACCAGCCTCCTTAGTCCGAACTGCTGTTCTGTTTGGAATTGACCGAGAGCGCCGCGCCCAGGGCCGCGACGATCTGGGGCTCGGGTGGTACCTGAACTTTGCGGCCGAGCGCCTCCGCGATCAGCTCGCGCAGGCAGGCGTTCAGCGCGCCGCCGCCGCAGAAGACGATCTGGTCCTCGAGCGGCAAGCGCTGAAGCATGGCCGCCGCTCGCCGCACGACCGCATCGTGCAGGCCCCGCGCAAGCTCGGCCCGATCCGCGCCGCGGGCGGTGGCGGAGATGACCTCCGACTCCGCGAAGACCGTGCACATGGAGTTGATGCTCTGTGATTTCCTGGCTGCGCGGCCGGCCTGAACGAAGTCCGCCAGGGGATACGAGAGCGCGGTGGCCATCACTTCCAAAAAGCGCCCGGTGCCGGCGGCGCAACGGTCGTTCATCTCGAACTTGACCACCGAGCCCAGGGAATCGAGCGACACGACCTTGGTGTCCTGACCCCCGATGTCGAGCAGTGTTCTGGCTGCCGGATGCACATGCCGCACGCCCAGGGCCACGGCGCGGATCTCGGTGAGGTTTTCGGCCTGGCGGTGCTCGGCGAACAGGTGGCGCCCATAGCCGGTGGCCACCACCCGATCGAACCGCTGCCCGGACAGCAGATCGTCACAGACCGTCAACGGATTGTGTTGGTTGGGCACCACCCGGTGCTCGATCACCTCGCCGCCGTCGACGGTCACCCGCTTTACGGTTCTGGAGCCGATGTCGAGACCGATGACCCGCATCTCGTCGGTCTCCGGTCAGCGGCGGATCTGCTCGACGAAGGCTTCCACGCGCGTGCGGAGCTGCTCCACGTCTTCCTGGCTGTAGTCGGTGTCGATGCGCAGCACGGGGATGCCGCCGCTCTCCACCGCGCGCTCGAGCAGCGGTGCCTCCATCTGGTAGGGAGTACAGAACTGCAGACCGTAGTGGATCAAGCCGTCGGCCTTGGCGTCCTTTGCGATCTGTAGCGCGTGCTTGGCGCGGCTCGAGTTGGGTGTGAAGACCGCGCAGTCGATGGTGAAGTAGCGGTCCACCAGGTTGTCGATGAGGGTCTCCACCGTGTCGCCCTCGGTCGCCACGAGATTCTGGGTGCCGCGCTCGCCGACGCAGGACTCCTCGCCCACGATCACCGCGTTGGCTCCCTCGACGATGGAGGGCAGCTTCCAGTTGGGCACGGCCATGGGACAGCCCGAGATCACGATCCGCGGCGTTTTTCCGGGGGCCACGCCCGCCTGTTTCTCGATGCGTTGCTCCAGCTCGTCGCAGAGCTTGTTGACGCTGGCGGTGTAGCGCTCGGGGTCGTCGTAGAAGAACACCTGGTTGACGAGCAGCGCGTCCAGGCCGCTGATGGGAGCCGGGTCGGCGTGACGCAGCCTGGCCAGGCGGTGCATGGCCAGGCGCTTGGCGTTTGCCGTTTCGATCCCGGCCTTGAGCGACTCGACGGTGATCGCCGTGCCCGAGATCCGCTCCAGGGCGGCGGTCAGGTCCAGGTAGGCTTTCTTGAGGAGAGCCCGACCTTCCTCGCTCTTGGTGTTGGGCAGGTCCAGCGCCATGAACTCGCCGGAAACCATGTCTCCGAAGGTTTCGTAGGCCTTCTTCTTGCCGTCGCAGGTGTTCTCGCCCACCACCAGATCGCAGCTTTCGAGGTAGGGACAGACCTTCTCCAGGCTGAAGCCGAAGAAGGACTTTATCAACGCGCAGGTGTTGCGCGGCAGGTAGCGCTCGGCCTGCTCGGTGCCGAAGTCGGCGCCCGCGCACAGCCCCACGCACACACCGTTGGCGGCGAGCACGAGCTCCTCGGGAACGAAGACGCAGAACGTGCCTACCACGATCTTGCCCGCGGCCCGGGCGTCCACCAGCTCCTTGACGCGCAAGCCGTGCACCTCGCTCATCACGAAGTCAAAGTAGCCCATGCCGTCGGGGCGGTTCTTCTGGGTTAGGAAGAGTTCGGCATAGGTCTGGCCGAGGACACCCAGCAGGGCGTCGTGCTTGTCCAGATCCAGGCCCAGCTCGGCCCACATGGGTCGGTAATCGATCTTCTCACTCATGATTTCCTCCTGGGGCCATCGGCTGTATTCCACCGCCGATCGCCCACGGAGGCAGGCGGATCAGGTAGGCGGGGGCACCCGAGGGCCGGTTTTGTCTTGAAGCCCACCGGGCTTCAGACCTTGTCCTCAGGTGAGGCTGATGATGGGGAACCGCTGGTTCATGCTGCCTTTCTCACCGAAAATGGTTGCACTCTAAACAGGGATTAACCAGAAACAGTGACCACTTGTCAATAGATAGAACAACAGAAAAGTGTCGGCTATTCTCCTGCCAAATGTTTTTGGTTCCAGCAATATGTAATTGTGCTAGCTTCGGGCCAGGAGGAACCATGGGACATTTCACAGTTGCAACGATTTTGATAGGAACGTCACTACTCTTGCTCACCGCGGGCTGCTCGGACCAGGAGAGCGACCAGTGCACCGTCGACACCGATTGTCCGGGGTTACTGGTTTGCAAGAACGGCACCTGCGTGGACGCCTGCGGGTCCCACGCATCTTTGGTCTGCCGCAATGGCGATGTCTGGTGGTTCGACTCCTGTGGCGAGCCCGAGGAGCTGAGCGCCGATTGCTCCAACGGTTGCAAGGATGGAGAGTGCATCTCCTGCGAGCCGGACTGTACTGGTCGTGAGTGCGGTCCCGACCCGGTATGTGCTACCAGCTGCGGGGTATGCGACGATCCGGGCGAGACCTGCAGTTTGGCGGGGCAGTGCGTGGCCGAGTGTGTGCCGGACTGCGCCGGCCGTGAGTGCGGTCCCGACCCGGTATGCACTACCAGTTGCGGGGAGTGTAGCGACCCGGGCGAGACTTGCAACCAGTCAGGCATCTGTGGGCCATGGTGTACACTGGGCGAGACGCGCTGTACTACCGACGGGCAAGGTTTTCAGGCCTGCGGGCCCGATCCATCGCAACCCGGAGAGAACACGTTCGGATCGCACATTCCCTGCGCCGTGGGAGACTCTTGCAAGGAGACGACGGGGATGTGCGATCGACAGGGCTGTCTGGAGGCGGAGGTAATCGTTCTCATGGACCGGTCTTCGAGCATGCTCGATGCGGGGACCTGGGCCTGGGTGAAGGCAGAGTTGTTGTCGAAGCTGGATGAGCGCGAGGGTCACAACCTCCTTGGATTCAGGCAGTTTCCACATGGCGGAGATTGCCTGGTGGGAGACGTCTTGCCATTGTCCCGGGACAACGCAAACGCCATCGCAAATGCCATGGTCGATCCGGACACTGACACGACAACGCCCATCGAAGCAGCCCTGCAAAGCTTGCAGAACCAATTCGGTGATTCCAACGACGGCCAGGCGGTTGTCTTGATTACCGACGGAGACGAGACCTGCGGTACCCAGGCAGAAGCGATCGCTATGGCCGGCGCGCTGTGGCGAGCCGGAGTGCGGGTATACGCGATTGCGGTAACGACAACCGCGAACCAGGCCTTCCTCGATCTGGTGGCCGCTTCGGGAGGGACGGGAGCCAGCGAGCTGGTAACGTCGGAATCGGAGTTTGAATCCGCGCTGGAGGGTTTTTTCCAAGACTTGGCCGCGTGCCGTTGCACTCCCCTGGAGACGCTGGCATGCGAATTGCGCGAGCTGCACACTTGCTCCGCTGATGGACGCTATGTGGAGATCACACCCTGTCCCGAAATCCCGAACGGCACACCCATCTGCATCGGCTTAC
>JAUXGL010000118.1 GCA_030622135.1 Deltaproteobacteria bacterium | reverse complement strand
TGTGTGACGCTGTCCTGGATCGGTGCTAGCGCAAAAACTCCACTGCATTTCTGAATAGCTTCAGGCCCAGGCCTTCTTCGGGGAGGTCGGGGCGGGGGGTCCAGCGGGGGTGGTGGGTGCGGTGGGTGTTGCACTCGGGGTGCGGCATGAGACCGAACAGGCGGCCGGTGGGATCGCACAGGCCCGCGGTGCCGTTGGGGGAGCCGTTGGGATTGAGCGGGTACTCCTGGGTGGGCTCGCCGGTCTGGGGATCGCAATAGCGCACCGGGATCAGATGACGGCGGGAGAGTTCATCCAACAGGGCCGAATCCCGGGCGATGAATTTTCCCTCCCCGTGGCGAACGGGTACCTCTAGACTTTCGATTCCCCGGGTGAAGATGCAGGGGCTCTCCCGGTCGCAGGTCAACTCCACCCAGCGGTTGTCGAAGCGGCCCGAGTCGTTGAAGGTCAGGGTGACCGTCTGCCGGTTGTCGCCGGGTTCGAGCCGGGGCAAGATCCCCAGCTTGACCATCAACTGGAAGCCGTTGCAGATTCCGATGACCAGCTTGCCGGCGTCTATGAACTCCAACAGCTCGTCCCACAACCTTTTGTCACCGCCGGCGATCCGCGCGTGGCGGTAGCGGTTCGCGCACGCCCGGGCCGCGCCCAGGTCGTCCCCGTCCAGGAAGCCCCCGGCCAGACACAGCAGGTTGTAGTCGGACAGCCGCGCTTCCCCGGCCACCAGGTCCCACACCGGAACGATGTCGGCGGCGTCCGCCCCGGCCGCCCGGCAAGCAAACGCCGTCTCCCTCTCGCAGTTGGTTCCGTTTCCGCTGATGACCAGCGCTTTCACCTTAGCCATGACAGCCCCTTAATTAGAAATCCAGCGTCTTCAGCCAGGCTTCCTTTAGATCGGCTAGCGGCTCGTCTATAATCGTCTCTCCCGACAGCCCGTTGATTTGGAAAATTTTCTCCCCGGTGATCTCCCCCGCCCGTGAAAAGGCCGTGCCCGAAAGCAGCTTCTCGAACGCCTTGGCCTTGTCGGGCGGCACCGTCACAACGAACCGGCCGGTGCTCTCGGAGTACAAAAGCAGATCGTCGCGGTCGGTATCCTCTTGGGGTGCCCGGCGCAGATCCACTCGCATTCCCAGATCGCCGGCGAAGGCCGTCTCGCAGAGCGCCACTCCCAGGCCCCCGTCCGAGCAGTCGTGGCAGGAGGCCACGCACCCGGCTTGGATGGCCTGGTAGAGCGCCCGGTAGAGTCTTTTGTTTTCATCGGTGCGCACGCGGGGGACCGCTCCCCCCTGGCCGCCCGCCTGGTCGTAGTACTCGGACTTGGCCAGCTCGCGCCGGGTGGTGCCCAGCACGTACACCCCGTGGCCGGCGGCTTTGGCGTCCATGGACACGGCCCGGTTTGCGTCGTCGAGCTTGCCCACCAGTGAAAACAAGAGCGTGGGCGGGATGGAGATGCGCCGGCCCTCGATCACCGCATCGTTCTTCATGCTGTCCTTGCCGGAAATGCAGGGAATCCCGTAGGCCACACAGATCTCGAAAAGCCCCCGGTTGGCGCGCACCAGTTGACCCAGCTTGAAGTCCCCGTCCGGATTTTTCTCAGCCTTTATGGGATCGCACCAGCAGAAGTTGTCCAGGCCGGCCATCCGGTCCGGGTCGGCTCCGACGCTGACGGCGTTGCGGGTGGCCTCGTCCACCGCGCACTGGGCCATGGCGTGCGTGTCCATGTCGCTGTAACGCGGGCAGATGCCGTGGGAGACCGCCACGGCCTCCATGGAATCCAAAAGCGGCCGGAAAACCGCCGCATCGGAAGGACCGTCGTCGTGTTCGCCCACCAGGGGCTTGATGGCCGTGCCCGCCTGGACCTCGTGATCGTACTGGCGAACCCAGTAGGCCTTGGAGCAGATGTTCAAGCGACCCAGCATGCTTTTGAGCATCTCGCCGTGATCTTCGGGTTCGGCCGGCGGTGAATCCCCGTCCGGGGGAGGCGCCCAGCGGGCTTCGAGTTCCATTTGGGGAAGCCCGTCGTGGAAAAAATCCATGGGCAAGAGCGTCACGGGCTTTTTGTGATCGGTGACCCGGAACAACCCGCTGTCCGTGTAGCAGCCCAGGTCGGTGGCCTCGACCTGGTAGCGCTCGGCCAGTTGCATGAACCGGGGAAGCTTCTCGGGCGGCACCGCCAGGGTCATTCGCTCTTGCGCCTCGGACAGCAGGATTTCCCAGGCGGCCAGGCCGGCGTACTTCAAGGGTGCGTTGGTGATGTCCAGGTCGGCTCCCCCGGAGTCGCGGGCCATCTCGCCCACCGAGGAGCTGAGCCCGCCGGCGCCGTCGTCGGTGATGCAACTGTACAGTCCCTCGTCTCGCGCCACCAAGAGGAAGTCGGTCATGCGCTTCTGGGTGATGGGATCGCCGATCTGAACCGCCGTGGCCGGCGAGCTCTCGTGAAGCTCCTCGGAAGAAAAGGTGGCGCCGTGTATGCCGTCGGCGCCGATGCGGCCACCGGTCATGATTATGCGATCGCCCGGGCGGGCCTTCTTTTCGTGCCCGGGCCGGCCGTGGATCTTCGCCGGAAGGAGACCCGCCGTTCCGCAGTAGACCAGCGGCTTGCCGTGGTAGCGGATATCGAAGAGCACCGATCCGTTGACCGTGGGAATGCCGCTCTTGTTGCCGCCGTGCTCCACTCCTTCCCGGACTCCCTCCAGCACCCGGCGGGGATGCAGTAGCCCCTTGGGTAGCTTCTCGGCATGAAAGGGGCTGGCCAAGCAAAACACGTCGGTGTTGAAGATCAACCGTGCCCCCTGACCGGTGCCGAAGGGATCCCGGTTGACCCCCACGATGCCGGTCAAGGCACCTCCGTAGGGGTCCAGTGCCGACGGGCTGTTGTGGGTCTCCACCTTGAACACCAGACTCCAATCGTCGTTGAAGCGGATCACCCCGGCGTTGTCCTCAAAGACGCTCAGGCACAGGTCTTCGGGCCCCTTGGCCGCGCGTACCTCCTTTGTGGCCGCGCGCACGTAGGTGTCGAAAAGAGAGACAATCTCCTCGGGTTCCCGGCCCTCTTCCCGGTAGCGTATGCGGGCGTTGAAGATCTTGTGCTTGCAGTGCTCCGACCAGGTCTGGGCCAGTGCCTCCAGCTCCGCGTCGGTCGGATCCGCCCCCAGGCCTGCTTTGGCCCGCAGCTCGCGAAGGCCGGGTCGCCGGTAGTAGTCGCGAATGACGTGCAACTCGGCCAGGTTCAGGGCCAGCACCCGTTCCCGGCTGAGCTCGATCAGGCTCCGATCGTCGAGTTCCAGGGAAACGCACTCGACCTCCAAACGGCCGGTACCGGTCACCTTGGGAACCTCGGTTTCAAAACCACCCGCGGAGCGGTAATCGTCCACACCCAGGATGGTCCAGCGCTGGATGAGCCCGTTGGCCAGCAGCTCGGAGACGATCCGATCCACCTGGGCCCGGTCGAGCTTTCCGGTCAGCAGGTACTGTCGGGAGGTATAGACCGCCTCTCCCTCGCCAAAGGGGCGATCCAGGGCCAGGGCGATGGCCTCGCCGGCGGTGCGGCCCAAGTTGTCCGTCACTCCGGGCCGGAATCCCACTTCCACGGCCCAGTCGAAATCATTGCCCAGAGGAACGTCCACCACCGAACGCTGAATCACCGGATCGCACAGTGGAGCTTTGGCGACCAGGGCCAGTTGGTCGTCGCGCAGATCTGCGTCCACGGTGTATACATCCACGCAAAGCACACGGTGTACCTCGATGCCCAACTCGGACAGGATCCGCCTGCGGATTTTGTCACCCGGTGCATCGGGCACTCCGTCCAGAAGTCCGACTTCGATCCGATGAGCCATCGCCACCTCCAAAAAGATATGCCGGAAGATCCCGCAGGCCCCAATCTCCCATTGGTGCCCCTACGTTTCTTAAGTGTCCCTTTTTACGCGGGAGTTTGGGATCGACCGGAAACTCAATGGAAGATTATGGGCAGGGTCGCCTGGTTGTCAACCGGGTTTATTTATGCTAAATCCTGGTTTTCCAACTGAAGGGAGCCGTTATGGAGTACATCCTGGCCGCGGGAGCGGGACTGTTTTTGGTGTTGTTTGTCTTCTCCACCTATATCGGCGCCCGTCGGCGCAAGCGCATCCACGACACGGAAAAACAACTCGATGAACACAGGCGCCGGATCCACGAGCTGGAAGCTCGGCTTGATGAGAAAAGCCGGCAAGTGGAGCAACTCGGCAACCAGGCGGAGCAGGCCCGGGGTGAAGCCAAGAAGGCCAAGAAGAAAGCCCACAACCTGGAGCAGCGGGGCAGGGAAAGCCGGCCTCCGGAGGACACGGGGCTCGACCGCGTCCAGGCCGAAGTCCTCCAGGAAGCCCGCCACCAGGCCAGCCAGGCCAAGGAGAAGGCTTCCCAGTCCCAAGAAGAGTGTGGGCGGCTGCGCGAACAGGCGGAGCGGCTCAAACAGGAACTGCAGGAAGCGAAATCGGCCCTGAGCTCCCGCCAGGACGCCGACAGAAAGACCCAAAAGGACAGCACCGGTCAACTCAAACAGCTTCAAAAAGAGAACTTTGAGCTCAACCGGAAGCTCCAGTCGGCCAAGCGCAAGGCGCGCACGGACAGCCAGGTCTACAGAGTCACCAATAGCAAGCTGGACTTGGCCATGGATAAGATCCAGATGCTGGAGAAAATCGCGAAATCCTCGGACGGTTCTACAACTGCCCGCCAAGCTCCAAAGACACCGCCACCCGGCTGAAATCCGCGACATCCAGAAACGGAATCCGGACCCCCGCGGTCGCCGAGAAGTGGCTCGTATGGAACCGCACTCCGGGCGCCAGGAACAGGTGGGTCGTCTCCGACGAGCCCGGAAACCCGACTCCCCCGTTCAGTTCGAAGGCGGGAAACAGCCACCCGAACACCTGCATCTGCCAGGCCAGATCGAAGCGGAACATCTGCATCACCGGATCGGGCGGGTTGCGAAACCGGGTGGGCTCCTGCTGGGATAAAACGTGATAGGCCAGCGCCGCTCCAAAAACGTGCCGGCCGAGGCCCAGTTGGCCCTCCGCGTGGACTGTGTAATCGCTCTGGTGATCCCTAAATAAATGGAAAAAACACGGGCTGGAGAAAGCGGCCGCATTCAGGATCCGCTTGGTTGACCGGGGAGACCAGGTGGAGGATCCGGTGCCCCACCACATTCCTCCGCTGAGGACAAACGGCCACCGGTCCCCTTTCAGGAAATCTCCCCAGATCCCCCGCACCCCCAGGGTGATATTCCCGAAGGCGTAGCCGAAATCCTCCTCCCCCCAGGCGCCCGCGGCCAGCGGTAAATCCAGGCTCAAGCCCAAAAAGGAGGTGGGCGCCGCATCGACCCGCAGGACCTGGGTCAGCAGCGGATCGCCGATCTCCATCCGATGGGCCGCGGGATCGGCCGGCCAAATCAGCTCGCTCGAAAGCCTGACCCGGTTTCGGGGCACGGGATCGGGCAGAACCGTGAAAGCGGGAAAGGTGTTCCGGCCGGGCTCGACCACTCCTCCCCGGGCTCTTTGCTCCCACGCCCGGGTTTCCCCGGCCTGGACGTGATACCCGCGGGAGGACTCCAGCTCACGGAGAATCTCGCGGACCCGGTCGGCGCAGGGATTGTCCGGATAAGTGCGCAGGAAGTCTTTCCAGCCATCCAATCGCGGTTCGACTTCAATTCGCTCGCCGATGCGCGCCTGGTACTGCAGGAACAGGGGGTCGGAACACTCCGATCCCGCCGGCGATAGCAGCCAGGAGAAAATCAGCAGCGTCAGAAAAGTACTACCCAAACCCGCCACCTCTTCTTCTTTGAATCAAGCAGCTGGTATGCTATCCTGAAAACGTCGCCAGTTAAACCAAAAACCCCGAGGTCCACCCGCGTGAAAACTGGTTGCTTTCTCTTCGTCGGTTTGACTTGGTGGTGTTTGACTTCCACCACGGCTAACGCCGAAGATCAGGGCATCATCGGGCTTCAGTTTAAACCCCTCGCGGAGATCCTCCAGGCGGTGGTTACCGACCCGAACCTGGAGGGTGCCCGGGTGGGAGTCCGGGTGGACGATGTCAAGACCGGGCGGACCATCTTCGCCCACAATCCCGACTGGTTGATCAACCCCGCCTCGGTCACCAAGGTTTTCACCACGGCGGCGGCCTTGTGCCTGTTGCACCCGGACTACCGTTTCAAGACCGAAGTGTACATGCGCAAGCGGCCCGACAACGGTGTGGTGGGGGGACCGCTGTATTTAAAGGGGTATGGCGACACCTTCCTGGTCAACGAACGGATCGCTTACTTGGCCACCGAGCTTAAAATTCTGGGGATCGAGAAGATCGAGGGTCCGATTATCATGGACGACTTCTTCTTCGACGATCGCGGGGAGGGCCCCGGCTGGAGCCAGGACGACACTTCCCGCCCCTACCAGGCCCCCATGGGTGCCTTGTCTTTGAACTTCAACTCCGTCACCGTCATGCTCTTTGCCGGTAAGGGGGTGGGCAAACCGGCGCGCGTGGAACTGCATCCCGATTCCGACCATTTCCACCTGGTCAACCGGGTGGTGACATCCGACCAACGAACCCGGATAAAGATCGAAGTCGACCGGAGAGGCATGCGAACCCGGGTGCTGGTCCATGGCCAGGTCAATGTTCACCATCCCGGCAGCCGGCATCACTGCCGGGTGACGCTGCCCACCTGGTACGCCGGCCACAGCTTTCGCAATGCGCTCAAGAGCGCCGGCATTCGCACCCGCAGGCACATTCGCCGCGGCACGGTGCCAAACCACGCCGATCTGTACTACACCCTGCGCTCACCCGCGCTGGGGGAACTGGTGCGCAAGGTGAACAAGCTCAGCCAAAATTTCATGGCGGAGCAGTTGCTCAAGACCCTGGGGGCGGAATTCATGGGTGAGCCGGGAAGCTGGTACAAGGGCCAGCAGGTCATGAACGCCTTTCTGGAAGAAGAGGTGGGCATTCCTCCCGGCACCTACATATTGCACAACGGCTCCGGCCTCAACGACGTCAACCGGATTACCGTCACCCAGGTGGTAAAGCTGCTTCACTACATGTGGGGCCGGTTCGACGTGCGCCCGGATTTCCTTGCCAGCCTGGCCGTGGCCGGTGCCGACGGCACCGTCAACGGCCGGTTCGCCCATCCAAGTCTGGCGCGCACCATGCGCCTGAAAACCGGATCGTTAGGAAACGTCCGCGCATTGACCGGCTATATACACAGCCGCGGCCGGCAGGTTTTCGCCTTTGCTTTTCTGGTTTCCGATTACCAGTGTCGTGGCTACCAGGTCAGTCGCCAAATCGACCGTTTCGCCTCGGCCCTGGCCCGGGCCGACCGGAATCTGCAGGTAGTCGAGGAAGTGGAGGTCGAGCCCATCGAACCCCAGGCCGACCCCACGCTGATCACCCCCTCCGGTCCCCCCCAAGGCCCCGAAGAAGCCGCCATCCCCCACAACGAGTAACTTCTCCTCAAAAAGTTCGAACTACCGTCGACCCTTGAGAAAAGGGGGATATGGGGATGGAGGGAGATAGAGGGGATAAACCCTCATTTTTCTGGAGCTTCACTTGGTGTAGTGGATGATGGTCCCGCGGTCTCCGACGGCGTAGACGTGCTTGCCTTCCTCCGACACCCACACACCGTGCAGGTGCTCGTTGGCGCCCGGGGCCTCGCGGGTGAGCTTCCGGCCCTTCAGGCGCACCACCACGCCGTACATGCCCACGGCGTAGAACGTAGTCTGATTGTCGGTGGCCTCCGCGTCAACCCAGCCGTGCACGGCGCGGATCTCGTTGTCAAACCCGGTGTCCACGGATTGCCACTCGCTCCCCTCGGGGGGTGGATAGAGCCACATGCCGCCGAAAGTACCCACGATGGCGCCTGGTCCGGCCGCGCCCATCCAGATGTCCCACAGGGTTGGGTGCATGGTGTGATTTTCCGGACACTCGCCGTCGACTCGGGGGACGGCGCAGATCGATATGACTAGCTCGCTCCAGTTGTCGCCCTGCTTGTGCCAGAAGGAGCCCCGCTCCCCCGCGGTGAAGATGTCCCCCGATGGGGGCATGCTCACTCCCAGCATGCGGCCGTTGAAGGTCCTGCCGTTATCGAGGCGGTTTCCGTTGTACCATTGCGACCGGCCCTCCCCCACCACGAAGGCCGAATCGGCTTGTTGGCCGTCGAGGTCGCGGAAGTTGCCGCAGGTGGTTGCTTCCAGCGGACGCATGTCGGGGGGCACCACGCCCCCGTCCTCGGGGGCCGCGGGCTCGCCGTTGAACTCCAGGACCGTGCAGTTGTCCCCCACGATCACCACGTGCTCCGTGCCGGTGCCCCACACGCCGTACAGATCCTCCTCGACGCCGGAGTCCAGCACGCGCCACTTGGCGTTCTGGCGGCGCAACACGGTACCGTTCGCGCCGACGGCGAAGACATCGGTCCCCGTGACCCCCCAGACGGCATAGAGGTCTTCCCCGGTGGGGCTGTTCTCCAGCACCCAACCCCCGGTGCAAGCGGCCGAAAGGCAAACTGCGGCAAGAACTACTCCGACGCGAAAGCAGGCTGTCATGTGCCAGGTTCTCCCATGTCAGGGCGTCGCCCGGACACCGACCAGATCGAAGGTCCGCGTGCATCCCTGCCGAACATCTCGCATGATTGCCGAGAAGTTGTCCTCATCGGCGTACTCGCCGGTAAACTCGATCCGGTCGTCCACCTGACCGCGCGACGCCAGAAAATTGGTGTCTTCGTGGATCTCCCCTCCGGCCAAATCGCCCCAGCGGTCGTCGAACTCCGCCCCGAATATGTTTCTCTCGATCTTGATTCTCACGCCGTTGTAAACGGTATCCGTGGGCGGGCTGGAGCACCCGGTGCCCGCGTCCAGGCGCCAGTCCTCGGTTACGTCGAACCGTCCGGCATACGGGGTCAGATCCACATCGTTGTCGACGGGACCACCGCAGGCGCAAAAAAACAGCCCGCCCATGATCAACAATAGCATCCAGCCTACCGTTCTCATGACCCTCAATCTACCAGTGATGGCCAATGGGGTCAATCTTGACCGGGGCATCTTGACCGGGGCGGCAGCAGATGATTGACTTCCCCTGGCCAAGGAGACAACCCATGAAGATCAAAGGAACCCGGATCGATCCCCGCCCGATGCGCGCCAATCTTTCCGTCACCCGCCTGGTCGACGAGTACATGCCGGCGTACAACGGAGCCCGGTTGCGGGAGGCCTGCCAGCTCCTGGTAAACAAGATACTGCGCGAGGATGTGACCGTGGGCCTGGCCGTCACCGGGGCGCTGACTCCGGCGGGATTCGGGACATCCGTCCTGGCGCCGTTGATCCGGGCCGGTTTCATCGACTACATCGTCAGCACCGGCGCCAACCTGTACCACGATCTGCACTACGCCCTGGGCTTGCCCCTTTACCAATCCTCCCCTTTTATCGACGACCTGGAGCTACGCAAGCACGATATCGTCCGCATCTACGACATCGTGGTCGACTTCGAGGCCTTGCTCGACACCGACCGCTATGTCTACCAGTTACTGGAATCCGGGCTCTTCAAGGGCCGCATGAGCACCGCAAAACTTCACCACGGCATGGGCTCGCTGGTCGCCGAGACGGAGAAGAAGCTCAAGCGGCCCTACCCCAGTCTGCTCTCGGCCGCTTTCAAGGCGGACGTCCCCATTTACACCCCCTCCCCGGGAGACAGCACCATCGGCCTGAACATCGCCGCCAAATGGTTCAAGGGCCAGGACCTGGAGATCGATGTCTCGGCCGATGTGAACGAAACCACGGCTATCGTGTACGACGCCACCCGGGGTAAGAAGAAGAGCGCCGTGGTCATCCTGGGGGGCGGCAGCCCGAAGAACTTCCTGCTGCAGACCGAGCCCCAGATTCAGGAAATCATGGGCCTGAGCGCGCGCGGCCACGACTACTTCATCCAGATCACCGACGCGCGCCCGGACACCGGCGGGCTCAGCGGGGCGACCCCCTCGGAGGCGGTTAGCTGGGGCAAGATCGATCCCGCCGGCCTGCCCGATACGGTGGTTTGCTACGCCGACTGCGCCCTGGTCCTGCCCATCCTGGCCGCTTACGTGTTGGCCAACGCCAAGCGGCGGAAACCAAAGAGACTTTATCGACATCGGGACGTACTGATGCGGAAGCTTTCCAAGGCCTACGAGGGCGTCCCCCTCGGAGGCCGGCCCTCGGGAAGAAAGTGCCGACGCTGATTGACTGGCAAGTTTTCTCAAGGGTTGACGGTTGCCCGGACTTATTGAGAGAGGTTACATTAGATCGCCCGCCCGTCCCGTCCGTCTGTATGGATCGGGGCCCGGGCGGCGCGAGCCGCCGGAGCCATGCTGGAGAAACTGACAGATGAGAAGCTCATGGCGCGGTTTCAAAAGGGCGAGATACATGCCTTCGAGGTGTTGCTCACCCGGCACCGGCGGGGTGTATTCAACTTCGTACTGCGTTTCGTGGGCAACCGGGATCTCGCCGAGGATCTGGTCCAGGATATCTTTCTCAGGCTCGTGGCGGCAGCGCAAAGTTTCCAGAGGCGCTCCAAGTTCACCACCTGGCTGTACACCATCGCCCGCAACCGCTGCATCGATCACCACCGGAAGAAGCAGCATCGGCGTGAGGCTTCCCTGGATCGGCCGCTCAACCCCGGCGGGGAGTCGGAGGCAACTCTGATGGATCGGCTCCCCTCCAACGCTCCGGCGCCCGATCGCCAGGCGGACAATCACCGGGTCCGGGACCGGATCCGGGGGGCCATCGAGAAGCTTTGCGATGAGCAACGGGACGTCTTTCTCATGCGCGAGGAGGCCGGCCTGCCCTTCGACGAGATTGCACGCATCGTCGGCGCGCCGGTGAACACGGTCAAGAGCCGCATGCGCTACGCCCTGCAGAGCCTGCGAGTGTCTTTAGAGACCCAGGGAGTGGAACTTTAGGGTATGGACTGTAAACAGGCCGACAATCTGTTGATCGATTTTTTGTACGGGGAACTCTTGCCTGACGACCGGGCGGCGTTCGAACGTCACCTGCAGGGCTGTCCGGAGCACACTCGGGAAGTGGAAAAGCTGCGCGCCGTGCTGAACCTGGTCCGCGCCCAGGAACCCGAGGAGGTGCCCGCGGCCGTCAGCGCCGGAATCTTACAGACCGCCCGCGCCCAGATGCCCCAGAAGCCCGCGCCCGCGCCGTTCTTCTCCCTGATCTGGAACCCCGTAGTCGCCACGGCCGTACTGGTGGCCGTGGCGATCACCGTGGGTCTGGCCACCCACTTCACGTTGGAACAGGCCTCCGAGGAAGAGACCGCCCAAGAAGCCGTCCGTCCTCTGACCGTTTATGAAGACCCGGCCGAGCGGGCCGTCGTGGCCACCAAGGCCGAGGAAAAAATGGAGCTAGCCCCCGCCCCGGAATCGGAAGTAGCCGCCGCACCAACAAGCGCGGCGCCGGACACCAGCGCCGAAGTGCCGGCGGCGGAACTCGCTTCTTCACCGAGGCTCGCCGAGAAGTTTGCCAAGCGGCCCAAAAGCAAGAAGCGGCGCAAGCCCCCATCGAGAAAAAGGGCCTTTACGGAAATGCCCGCCCCGATCGCCAAGACCCCCGACATAGGGGGCCTGCGGGGCAAACCCAAGCCATCCACCACAACCGGGCCGAGAGGCGGGGAAGCCCACAAACGGGCCGAGCGCGAGTGGAAAGCCAAGGACAAGAAGAAGATCTCCCGGCTCGACGAGGAGAGCCGGTTCGCCCAGCCTCCGCCGGCGGCGAAAGCCCCACCGGCCGCGCTGCCCAGGAAGGAAATCATGGGGACGGAGTCTGCCGCTCCGGTCGCGATGGATCGGATGGATCTGGACGACGGTTCGTACGTACAAAGCCCCGCGCCGCGGGCCGGGAAGAAGCCGCCCGCCGATTACTACCAGGCCGCCGAAGCCGACCTGGCCGACAAGCGCTACGAGGCGGCCGTGTCCAGGTACCGGACGTTTCTCTCCAAGAACCCGACCGATCCCCGCGTTTCCACCGGCCGTTACCGCATCGCCAAGGCGCTGTTTCTATCCGGGCGCTGCGTTGAGACCGTCCGAGCCGTCGACACCGCCGTGTCGGTCTCCCCGCGGCACCCCCTGGCTCCCAGTGCTTTGCTGGATCAGGGCAGTTGCTACGAACGGCTGAACCGGCTGAGCGAAGCCAACGCCACCTATCGTCGCATCCAACGGGACTACCCCTCCCACGGGGAAGCGGCCGCAAAGGGGATGCGCCGAACCCGCCGCAAGATCGACGTCAAGCCGGCGGCCACCGAGAGGTGAAGAACCTGGCCAAGGCTACCCACTGTCGTATCCCACCGGCCATGAGCCCCCGGGGTGCGATTTGAAGACGTTTGGGTTCCAGTGGCATATCACCGACCGTTGCAACCTGCGCTGCGCCCACTGCTACCAGGACAGTTACGCGCATCTTCCGGTCGAGAACCTCGCCAACCTGAAAAATCTGGCCGATCGGATCCTGCCAAGCCTTCCCGATCGCGGGATCTCGGTGAACCTCACCGGCGGCGAGCCGCTGCTGGTGCCCTACCTTTTCGATTTTATCGATCATCTGCACGGCTTCGACAACCTGGAGGAGATCCACCTGATCACCAACGGGACGGTCGCAACCCAAGAGGTGCTCTGCGAGATCCGACGCTTTAATAAGATCCGCTACCTGAAGGTGTCTTTGGAGTCGGGCATTTGCGCGGCCAACGATGCCATCCGGGGCGCCGGCAACCTGGCCCAGGTCGGCGACAACATCCTCCGCTATCGCCGGCATACAAAAAAACCGGTGATCCTCATGGTCACCCTGGGCCGGTACAACCTGGACACCATCGAGGAGACAGTCAGCTACGCGGAACTCGTGGGCGCCGGCGGAATCATCTTCGAGCGGTTCGTTCCCCTCGGTCACGGGCGCAAGCTCGAAGATCTGGTGTTGTCGGCCGGTGAGTGGGCGGAAGCGGCCGCGTCCATTGCCGCAGTCGCCGGGGCCGGTCTCGATTCTCGCGACCTGCTGCCTTACCGGGCGTTCTGGCTGTGGCTGGATCCGGAAAGAGCAGAAAGGCTGATGGGCGCCCGGTGCAATCTGGGAGACGAGTCCATGGCCCTGATGCCCGACGGGACCGTGTTTCCTTGCCGGCGGTTGCCGGTCGCCGTCGGCAACGCGCTGCGCGAGCCGTTTTCCGATATCCTCTCTCGCCTGGGTCGCTACCGGGTCGAGGACTATACCGGTTGCCGGGCCCTGGGTGCGGTTGGGTGGGGAGATACCACGGGATCGTAGAAGAGAAAGCTGTCAAGCTGGCTTGACGATCTGGGCAAGCGCTGGTAAATAGATTCAATCCCTTGATACAAAAGGGGAATTCCCGAATAAGGCCGAAAGGGTGTTGTGCTGGCTTGACACTTTTGTGATCTCAATCACGCAATAGCGGTCAGCTTGAAAAGAATTACTCCAAACAAATCAGGTAGTTAGTGAAAAACAACCACCGGGTGCGTCGGGTGGCACGGGAATTGCTATTTACAGCTGCGGAATGAAAGTTTCCACAACCCACGCAAGGAGGAACGGAATGAGAATTATGATGAGATGTTTCGGGGTGTTGACTTGTCTGGCCCTGGTGGTCTGTGCTTGTTCGGACTACAGCGGAGAAATCAAGGAATGGAAGGCACCGGTTCTGTCCAAGGACTGGAATACCGTGGTGGAGCTTCGCGAAAGTGTCGACTTCGGCAACCAGGTCAGCGGAGTCTTCTCGACGGAAAAGGCGCTGACCGGTTTCGTCTTTGATGCCCACCGGGGTGCCCGGGTAACGGTGACGTTGGATGCCACCAACGGTGACGATCCCGTGCTGTTGCTCTACGGTCCTCTGAACGACAAGGGCATCTGGGGTGGAGACGGCGAGTACATCGCGCTGGACCACGACAGCAAGGACGGCCGCAACAGCGTGATTTCCGACTTCGCGCTTCCCCTAGACGGGCGCTACCTGATCGGCGCGGACACCCGCGACGGCTCGGAAGGCGGGCCCCTCCAGCTAAGCATGGGTTGCCGGGGAGAGTGCGACGAGCCGCGCTGCGACGACGAGACCCTGCTGTGCGATCTGTATTGCCCCAACGGCTTCATGACCGATCCCAGCGGCTGCCCCCTTTGCCGCTGCGTGGAAGAGTGTCAGACCGACGAGGATTGCCGCCTGTCGTGGTCCGACCAGATCGCCCGCTGCGTCGATGGTCAGTGCATCTACGAGGAGTTGGCTTGCGACTCGGACTCGGAATGCCCCGAAGGATTCATCTGCGAGATCGTGTGCGCGGGTGGCGGGGCTAGCTGCGATCCCGATAATTCCGACTGTCGGCCGGACGACACCTGTGATTCCAGCACCGGCGAGTGCTCCGACTGGGCTCCCCAGGAGTGCTTCGGACGCTGCATGCCCATGCCGGAGCCCGGTTGCCAGTCCGACGCCGACTGTCCTCCGGGGCATGTCTGTCTGATGGAGTGCCACACGTTCGACTGTAACCCCACCACCGGCGAGTGCCCCTCCGACTGCGACTCCAGCACCGGCGAGTGCCCGGCTTTCTGCGAGGGCCGCTGCGTGCCCGAGGCGGTCGAGTGCCAGAGCGACGCGGATTGTCCCGAAGGATTCGTCTGCGAGATGAGCTGTTGGGACTGTGATTCCGGCTTCCCCGACTGCGTGGGTGGCTGCGAGGGACACTGCGTGCCCGCGCCCATGCCCGAGTGCGACGAAAACACGCCCTGCCCGCCCGGATTCGAGTGTGTGATGGAGTGCTGGGAAGCCGGCTGCGATCCCGAAACCGGCGTGTGTCCCCCGGGCTGCGATCCCGCTACCGGCGATCAGTGCGAGCCCGTTTGCCGGGGGTACTGCGTTCCCGTGTCCGAGTGCCGCAACGATCGGGACTGCAGCATGCCGGGTGGCGAGGCCGGCCGCTGCATCGACGGCCGCTGCGTCTACGATAACTTCGAGTGTGAAGCCGACTCCGATTGCCCGCCGGGGATGCGCTGCGACATCTACTGCGGAAACGGCTGGTGCCGCGGCGTGTGCGTGCCTGTCGAGCCGGAGTGCTTCGAAGACAGCGACTGCATCGATGACGCCGGCAACATCATGGGCCGCTGCATCAATGGCCAGTGCGTTTATGACGAGATCTACTGTGACGACGCCACGCCGTGCCCCGAGGGTATGGAGTGCGTGATGGTTTGCGGCGGTCCCGCCTGCGATTCCGGCGATCCCGACTGCCCGCCCGAGGAGTGCTATGGCTACTGCGTGCCAGTTGAGCCCCAGTGCCGCGTGGACACCGATTGCATCGACGACGCCGGCAACATGGGCCGCTGCGTGGACGGGCACTGTGTTTTCGAGCAGATTTACTGCCATAGCGACTGGGAGTGCCCCCCCGGGTACGAGTGCGAGTTCGTCGGGTGTCTCCCCGACTGCGATACCTCGGACGGCGCCCCGACCGATCCCGATTGCTGCATCGGCATCTGCGTGCCCTCCCAGGAGCCTGAGTGCCGCACCGACGAGGATTGCGTCCTCGAAGGCCCCGATGGCGATCTCGGAAACTCCGATGGCGATCTCACCAGGGGCCGTTGCATCGACGGGCGCTGCGTGTACGACGACTGCAACTGCCCTGATATCTACGCTCCGGTATGCGCCGAGAAGTGCTTCACCGATCCCAACTGTGACGAGATCGGCGGCAATCCCTGCGATTACCTTTGCGAGCTGATTACCTACTCTAACGATTGCTACGCCGAGTGCGACGGTGCCCGCATCGTCCACCCGGGGACCTGCGAGGACGAACCCACCCGCTGTAGCAACAATGCCGAGTGCCCGCCGGGAATGTACTGCGAGTTGGACAACAGCGATGTTGGTGCCGGGATCTGCATGCCGCTGCCGAACATGGAGTGCCAGACCGACACGGACTGTCCCGAGGGGTTCCGCTGCGAGATCTTCACAAGTGAGGACGAGGATTGCTGGCCGGGTGAGCCCTGCAGCGGGGGTCAGAGCATGTGGGGCCGTTGCGTGCCCATCGATGGCGACTGCATCGTCACCGGCTGTAGCGGCGAGGTCTGTGCGCCCTTCCCCGTGGATACCACCTGCGTTTGGCTGCCCGAGTACGAGTGCCTGAGGTTGACCACCTGCGAATTGCTACAGAGCTCGGATGGCAGGCAGACCTGTGGCTGGATGCAGACTCCCGAGTACCTGGAGTGCCTGGACAACAACGACAACGCCGACGAATGCAACACCGACATGGACTGCCCTCCGGGGATGGGTTGCCAGACGTTCTGCGGTAACGGGTGGTGCGAGAGCCGTTGTTACCAGATGGACTGCGTCTGCCCCGAGTTACTGGATCCGGTCTGCGGACCCGACGGTACGGCCTATGACAACATTTGCTACGCTAATTGCGCGGGAGTGGAGGCGTTTCCGTGCGAAGATGATGACACCCGCCCGTAAGGGTTCCCCCCAGGCGTCTTTTCGGGCAAAGGCGCCGCGATGAGATGGGCCGGGAGGCGGCTTTGGCCGCCTCCCGGTTTTTAATTGTTTAGAGCTGGACCCCAATCTCCCACTGGTGCCCCTACGTTTCGATTTAACCTGTTGACTTCCCAAAGGAACTCAATATACGCGGTGCCACTATACTAGTGAGATAATTTACTCGTGGTCCTCTCGTAAGTG
>JAUXGL010000115.1 GCA_030622135.1 Deltaproteobacteria bacterium | reverse complement strand
TGGAAATCTCATAGCCGGACGTGTCCGTAAACGTGACTTTCGAGATGCCCCCCGAAAGCCCGAAGTACAGATTGATCGGCATGACGTAGTAGGTGATGCCGGCCCCGGTTCCAAAGCACGCCAGTTCGCCGCTTACGTCAACCGTTCCACTCCCTCCCAGATCCGGCAAGTACGAGACGTGGACCGTGGAATCGACGGTCACAGATCCAAAAACATCGGCGCTGAGGATGAGGTTCTCGGTCAGAGCCCCGTCGATGGAAAGGAACACCATGTTTGCGAATCCGTATATTTGGTAGTCGATACTCTCGACTTCTTCCCTGCTGTAACTGAAGCCAAGGCCCGTGCTGAGTCGCAGGTATATTCCCGTGTGATGGTGCTCCGCCTTGGGCACAGCCGCAACTCCGACTGGGATCATCAAGACGACGATTAGAAACAGGCATCTAGATTTCATTTTTTCCTCCCTCTTTTGTTCGCTCCATTATTTACAACACTCCTGCAACGAGCGGGCACAAGAAGGCCCGCGAAGGCAGCGGCGGCACGTTTGGTGACGAGACCACCCGTGTTCACCAGCGGCCCTGCGGGCCAGGCACAGGTCCGCGGATGCCATCGCATGAGGCAGTGAATACGGGTAGTCTCGTCGTCTGTCAGAGTATTTTAGAACGTCCCCCGATGTAACAACCTATGGCTGGGCTCGGGAGTACCTTTTGGGAGTACCTTTTGGTGGTACTCCCGGCCATTTTTTGACATAATCTGCGACAACGATGAGCGCCCGGCCTGTTCCGGGTTCAACCAGTTTCTCTTGACAAATAAAGGACATCTCGTGATACAGGGAAGAGTATGCGGGTGTAATTCAGAGGTAGAATGCAAGCTTCCCAAGCTTGACGTCGTGGGTTCGACTCCCATCACCCGCTTTTTTGTTTTTCATTCCCTCGGTCGCTTTTCGGGCGGCTGAGGGTTTTTTATTTGTGCGGGGACTCGCGGTGCGAAGCAAGGCCACATTGATCCTGTCCACCATCGTTCTGGTCCTCCTGCTGGTGCTGGTGGGGGGGATCCTGTTTCTCAAGTCCGACTACGCCGCCAAGCGGATGTGCAACTTTGTCAAAAACAGCGTCAGGGAAAGCCTGGGGTTGAGCATCACCATCGGATCCTGTTCCATCGACTTGTTGCCCCCCACGCTGCAAAGCCGCCGGGTGCAAGTGGAAGCGCCCGACGGCGGCCGGCTGCTGGATGTGGGCTTGCTTCGGGTAGAGTTGGATTCGCTGGCGCTGCTCACCGGGCGCTTCCGCATCGGCAAGGTCTTTTTGCGGAAACCGGAGATCTACCTGTCCATCATCGACGGCGCCATCGCCAACCTTCCGCAGTTGCAGAACGAAGGCGGAACCGCCCAGACGCAGGGATCCACGCTGCTGCCGGAACACATCGAGATCGAAGCGGCCCGGCTCAACCTGCTGGTGGAAAAGAAGGCGCTCCTGCAGCTTCGGGACTTGCGGGCCGAGTGGCTGGACAAGGGCCGGCAACGCTACGAGTTGGTCGCTATGATCGGTGGCGGCAACCTGGACTTGGTGGGCGGTGCGGGAGCCTCCTATCTTCTCAAGGGATGCAAGTTGAAGGCCGGGCTGGATGAAGACGGCATTCATCTGGACCGCTTCTTCTTGGAAATGGGTGGGGCTACCGTCGACGCCCGGGGCACCTGGCGCACCACCTCCCTGGAATCCGGAATTCAGCCCGATCTCAACGTGCGGGTCGTAGCTCCCCTGAAGCACCTGTCCGACTGGATTCCGGGACTGCCGTCCATGCAGGCGGTTGTCCAGATCAGCGCGCAAACCCGCGCGACCGCTTCAGGATCAGCCACTTCGTGGTTGGAGGCCGAGGGGGATCTGGAGGTTTCGGGATTCGGCCTTGCCTCGGTAAAAGGCGTAAACCTCAAGGCGCGTTTTACCCTCGACACCCACCGGGTCAAGCTCCAGAACCTGTGGATCTCGGGTCCGGCGGGCCAATCCGGTTGGACCGTCTCGGGCGAGTTGCAACTGGGTTTGCAGGAACCCTGGGAGCACCGGGGCTCGCTGTCGCTCGAACGCGTGGGCCTGAAAGATGTGTTTTATATGGCCGACCTGGGCTTATCCCCGATCGCCGCGCAGACGAAAGGAACCATCGACTTTTGGGGAAAACTGAAGGGCAAGGTGGGTCCCTATGTTATTCTGGCTTCCCGCCTGGGCGTAGAGGCGTTCAGGATCGCCGGCGGAGATACGGGAGAGTCGGAGCCGCCGATCCTGGCCTTTGGGAAAGGAACCCTGCGGCTGGAGGCGGCTATCTCGCCGCGTCGGATTCGCTTCCCTTCTTTCCGCCTGGAGGTGGGGGATTCAAAGCTTTCGGGGAGCGGAAAGATATACTTTAAAAACGGCGCCATCGACATGACCGTACACGCGCCGCGAATAGATCCGGCCGACTTCTCGTCAGTGGCGGGATATCGCTTTGCGGGTGAGTGTTCCCTCGACGTGGGCATCTCGGAATTGTTCTTACGGCCCCGGCTGGTCGTGGACCTGGAAGCCAAGGAGTTGTGGGTGGAAGACCGTCGCATCGGGGCGGTCCAGGGACGGCTGATTCTTGCCGATGACAGTCTCCGGTCGGAACGGCTGTCCGTCTCCGGACGGGGCGGGCGGGTTAGTATCTCCGGTGCTCTGAATCTCATTCCCCCGCATGCGCTGGATGTTTCGATGGACCTGGATGCCGCCAGGCTCTCCGAGGTGTTCGCGGTGGTCGTGGGGCAGCGCGCACCGTTACGGCTGGAAGGGTTGCTGGCCGGAAAGCTGGAGGCTAAAGGTTCTCTGCAGGCGCCGGTTCTGGATTTCAGACTATCGTTTTCCAACCTCCACCTGGGCGATCAAATATTCGAGGAGGGTGGTGTCGTGGGCCGGTTGGAGCGTGGCGCCTGGCGGCTCGATTTGCTGGAAGCGCGCATGGGGCCCGGCTGGCTGTTTGCCCGCGGGGAAATATCTTCGGACCTGCGGCTGAACCTGGCGGCCTACTCCACGGGATTGCGGGCCGCTTCGTTGGCCTTCCTGGCGGAACATACCGACGAGTTGGACTTCCGCCTGGATCTCAATGTTTCGGTGAAGGGATCGGCTCGCTCGCCTTCGTTCGAGGGCTGGGCCAAGGTGTACGACACGCGGTTGAGGGGGCTGCCTACGCCGGATTCCTTTTTGTCCGCCCGAGCGACCGCCGAGTCTTTTCATTTGAGCGGCCGGTTTTTCGGCGAGGCCACTCGGATCGAGGGGGACGTCGAGCTTTTGGAGGATTTGCCGTTCTCCCTAAACTTAATTTTTGCATCCAACCGGGTCGGCCGGTTCTTCCCCGAATTGGCATCCGGCTTGCGGGCCAAGGCGGAGGTGGCGGGTTCGCTGCGAGCGCAAGGGCAGTTGCTCAAGATTGGAAACATCCAGGGAGAGCTCCGCTTCGACCGGTTCTCCCTGCAGGGCTCCGGTATCCGTATGAAAAACCGCGAGCCGATCTTGATCCACGTGGCCAATCGCGGCTTTACGGTGGAATCCTGCGAGATCGTCGGGACCGAAACCGTGCTGTCCGTCCGGGGAGGCGGAAGCATCGACTCGGGCCCGAAGATCGATGCCCGGGGAACGGTGGGGTTGGGGCTGCTGTCCCTGCTGGGCGATTTCCTGCGCCGATCGGTTGGAAAGGCCAATCTGTCCCTGGCTCTTCGGGGGCTCTGGACCGACATGCGGGTATCGGGATCGGCGACCTTCGTGGCCGACCTGCTGCGCTTTCAGGATTTCCCCCAGGATATCACCGCGGCCGCCGGGGAGCTTCGGTTCACCCCCCGGCGGGTCGAACTGACCAAGCTGCGCGGAAAGATGGGGGGCGGAGTGTTCACCGGGCAGGGAAGGATCGATATGGAGGCCTTCGCTCCTCAAGAGGTCGCCATCAACCTGGAGGTAGACCGGGCCCGCTACAACGTGACCAAGAACATCTGGGGCGTCGGCACCGGGGTGCTGGGACTTGCCTGGACACCCGGGAAAACATTAAAACTTTCCGGTGACTTGAAGATACAGGCCGGGGAGTACCACGAGCACTTCTCTCTGGCTTCTCTCTCCGACGGCATCTTCCGCCGCCGGGTTTCCAGGGGACCCACTTACGTGAAAGAGCGCGAGGTGATCGAGTTCGACATCCGGCTGCGGATGCCCGACCGCTTCATGGTGAGCTACAATCTGGATCTGGTGAACTTCCAGGCGGAGGCGCGGGGCGAGTTGCGCGTGCTGGGGACCAACGAGCGTCTGGGGCTGGTCGGCGAGATGGAGGCGTTGGGCGGGACCGTCACCTACCTCACCAAGGATTTTACGATCCAGTCCACCCGGGTTCAGTTCCTCGACCGTTATTCCGTCCGGCCCCGGGTGGAGGCATACGCCGCCCTAATGGAAACCATCGATCGCGGGGAAGAAGGTCGCACCGACTACCACATCAGCCTGCGTCTGACCGCCGAGGGAGACGGCCGGCCGGAGATCGTCTTGAGAAGCGAACCGCCCCTGGACGAGCACGACATCGTTACCCTGCTGCACCTGGGCGTGACCAGCCGGGACGTGGAGTCGTTCAAGGGCGAGGACTTGATGGGGCTGGGCGGGGAGATTCTATTTCGTTCGTTCAAGCTGGACCAGCGGCTGCGGCGGTTGTTCCCGTTTCCCCCGGAGGTGGTCCAGGCGAAATACCTGCGTCTGCGCAACCGGTTTTCGGAGAACACCAAGTCCGCGTCTCTCCGGCTCGAGGTGGGCGCCAAGCTGCGGTTCATCAGCGACGATCTGGACATGGAATACAGCCGCTCCCTGTTCGACGACACCGACCAGAGCCTGGATCTGTCCTACCGGCTGTCGGAGGGCGTCTCCACCCGCTTGCGTTGGGAGAACACCGAGCAACAAACCGCGCCCGGAGACATCGGCGATCTGGGCCTCGACTTGAAGTTTCACTGGGAATGGTAGATTGCGCCTGCGTATTTCAGTTCTGGCGGTTGTAGTCGTGTTGGCGTCCGGATCGTCGGCACGGCCGGAGAGCCTGGAAACCCTGCGGGGTCACCGGGTCGCCCGGGTGAAGATCGAAGGCCAGGGCCTGAGCCCCACCGAGGCCATGAAGTACGTGGACATTCGTCCCGGGAGCCGGTTTTCCCCGCGGGCGGTTCGGCGTTCGGTGAAACTCCTGTATCACCTGGGTTTGTTCGGGCAGGTGCGGGTCGTAGCGGAGCCCATTGGGGAAAGACGGGACCAGAGCCTGATCTTGACTTTCCATCTGGTTCCCAAGCGGCGCGTCTTGTCGGTGGAGATCCTGGGGAACGAGATCCTGCCGGCCTCCGAGCTGAGGCGCCTCATTCCGTTGGTGCGCGGCGGAGAGTTCGATCGCTGGAAGATGGAATCGGCCGCGGCCGAGGTGCTGGCCCTGTATAGCCGGCGTGGATATCGCCGGACGCGGGTAATACCCGAGGCGGAAGGCCCGGCGGAAGGAGATGTTCGGATACGCTACTACATTCAGGAGGGCCCCCCCACGCGGATCTCCAGGATCTGGTTTTTGGGGGACACCCGCTTCAAACCCAAGAAGCTCATGGAGGTAATGGGGCTACGCCCGGGGGACGTGGCGGATGAAAAGCACCAGAAGGCGGGGTTGGAAAAACTCCTGGCGTTCTACCGCGAGCAGGATTACCTGGAGGTTCGCATCACCGCGCCCAAGCGGGATTACGAGCTTCGGGCCCGGTGGGAGGTGTTCCCGGTCGAAATCCAGGCGGGGCCGCGGGTTGTCTTCCGCATCACCGGAAACGACGTGATCAAGAAGCGGGAGCTCTTGCCCCTTTTGGAAGTCGATCGAAAGGAGCTGGTTTTTAGCTCCTATGTTCTGCGCGACCTGGCCGATCGCCTGGAAGGCCGCTACCGGAAGCAGGGTTTTTCCAAGGTGCGGGTATCCCCGGAGGTGTCGGATGACCCGGTGCAAAACCGCAAGCAGATCACCTTTTGGATAGAGGAGGGGCCGCGGGTCTCGGTACGCGAGATCCGCTTCGAGGGAAATATCGAGTTTTCCGATGAGTTATTAAAGGGTTACATAGAGAACGCCATGGGGGAAGCCATTCCCCAGAGCTTGATCGGGCAGCCGGTGGATCGCGGCGACATGGATCCGCTTGGCGGCGGACATCCCCTGTCGCACAAGAAACGGCGGGTGAACCGGCCCCAGGGTTTCCTGTTCGAGCTGGTTCCCGAGACTATTTATCTGCGGGAGCCCTACGAAAAGGCGCTTTCGCAGATCGCCGATTTATATCGCCGGGAAGGGTACCTGGCCGTGCGGGTGGACATGCCTTTGCTTTCCTACGACAGCAGCGGGTCGCGCCTCTACATCACCGTGCTCATCGTAGAAGGCCGGCAGACCCGGGTAGAGTCCATCTCTTTCGAGGGCAACCAGGTGGTCGCGGCGACCTACCTGCTCGATGTGGCCGAACGTCACACCGGTAACGTTCGCCCCGGTGGGCCGCTGAACCGCTT
Source organism: Deltaproteobacteria bacterium (assembly GCA_030622135.1). Classification (GTDB taxonomy): domain Bacteria; phylum Myxococcota; class B64-G9; order B64-G9; family B64-G9; genus JAUXGL01. The sequence continues at coordinate 10,266 of JAUXGL010000115.1, read as the reverse complement.
CGGCGCCGAGGAACTGCGTAAAGAGTTGGCCCGTACCTATGCCCGCCGGGGCTACGTGTACTGCCGGGTGGAGAGCCAGGTGCTGTTCTCCAAGGATCGGTCGCTGGCGGAGGTCCGCTATGTTTTCGACGAGGGGCCTCAGGTCCGGGTCCGGCGGGTTCTGGTTCGTGGGAACGTGGTTACCGATCCCGCGGTTTTCGACCACATCTTGACCCTGCAACGGGGGGAAATCTTTTCTCCCGAGAAGGTGACCTCCAGCCAGGAGGGTTTGTTTGCGCTGGGGGTGTTCTCCGGAGTGGACATCAAGATGCTGGACGCCGACGTGCCCGAGTCGGAAAAGGACGTGGTGGTGATGGTGCGGGAGCGGCTGCCCCACGCCACGATCTTTAGCCTGGGGATCTCCTCCGCGGAGGGAGTGCGCCTGGAGTTGAACTACACCCAACGCAACCTCTTCGGCTACGCGCTGGAATTCGTGGGCAAGGCCAAGGCCAACTACCAGGTTTTCTATCCGTTGCTGCCCCCCGACCTGGAAGATCGCTACGAGAAGATGACCTTTCTGGAGGGGATGGAAGGCTGGGTAGTGACGGGGCTGCATTGGCCGCGGGTATGGTGGCTGGAGAAAGACGTGGCCGCGCGAGTCGACCTGATCGGACTGCAGGACCATGCCATCTCGTTCGACCTGGCCAAGGTGTCCCTAAACCCCGGCGTGGATTTCAAGCTCACCGAGAACCTGGTGCTTACCGTGGACTACGAGCTGGAGTACGACGACCTGAGTTGTGCGACGGGTCAGGAGTGCGGGGGGGCGGCCGCGGATCGCTGGCGGCGCTACGACGAGGGCCGGCTTTTGCTGGGCGCCTTGCGCCCGGAGATCTCCTGGGATCGGCGCGACAACCTGTTTAGGCCGCACCGGGGGACGTTTTTGTCGCTGAGGACCGAGTTGGTCAACGACCTACGGGTGGGTCCGGAGGTGTTCTACCTCAAGCTGGACGGGTTGGCGACCGGTTATCTGCCCCTGGGCCGGGAGACCACCCTGGCGCTGTCGATCCGCGGAGGGCTTATCTTCCACCTGAACGATGATTCCACCACTCCCTCGCACAAGCTTTTCTGGCTGGGCGGGCGCAACACGGTGCGGGGCTTTCCGGAGGAGGGGCTGATCCCCGTGGATCAGCTAAACCCTCGGGATCCCGCCTCGCCCTGCGTTCCCAAGAAGGTCGGCGCGGGGGAGCAGGCGGAGGAAGTGTGTATTTCTCTGGGAGGGAACGCTTTTCTGCTGCTCAAGGGCGAGCTGCGCTTTCCGCTGATCCCCGAAATCCTGGAGGGTGCGTTCTTCGTGGATCTGGGCAACCTGTGGGCGGATCCGGCCAACGTCATCGATCGGTTCTACCTGCGGTCGTCGGCCGGGTTCGGGATGCGTTTCGTCACTCCCATCGGCCTGGTGGCCTTCGACTTGGCATTCAACCTGGATCCCGACCAAGATCGCAAGGAAGAGATCTGGAACCTACACTTCAATATCGGGGTTTTTTAGCGCCGGGTCAAGGAACCACGAAGAAGTCCGAGTCGATGTTCAAGTCGTCCATTTTTTGCCACAGATCGCCCAGGTCGTTGTAGAAGATGATCATGTCGTGCAGCTTTCCCTGCATGTCCATGACGTGGTTTTTAAACACCGCTTCCTTCTTGAAACCCAGGCGCTTTATCAGGGCGATGGCCCGGGTGTTGTCGTCGCGAATCTCGGCCTGGACCTTCTGGATGCCCCGTATCACCGCCCGGTCGTAAACCTCCCGCAGCACGAGGGCGGCCAGCCCCTTCTTGCGCCAGCCCTTGGAGATGACGCAGCGGATCTTGGCCACGTGGGTGGCCCAGCCGTGCCGCTCGGTGTGCAGGGTGGCGTCGGCCACCACGCGCTCGCGATCGCCCTCCTTTACCACCGCCAGGATGGGTAGCACCGTGTCGTAGTCCAGGTTCCGGCACCAGTTGGTAATGACCTCCCGCTGGGAGACGTCGTGCTTGAAGTAGCGCCGGTCGCGGGGGGGCAGCCGCTGGAAGAAGGAGTAGAGCCGGTCCCGGTCGTCCGGGCGCAGGGGCCGCAGCCAGACTTCCGTGTCGTCATGGAGTTGGACCCTCTTGGGGTAATCGGACAGATCCATCAGATCGGAATGTTCGGGCATAATACCCTGCATACAACCCGGCGGCGGGTCCTGTCAACCAGGATCAATCGCTATGCGCTATGGGCCAGCCATACGCCCCAGGTCAATCCTCGGGCGGAGACCAGAAAGGATTCCCGCCGACACCAGCGGCACAACTCGTCCCAGATGATGCTTCCCGCCACAAGGACGCCGGCCCGTTCGGGTTCGATGCCGGCGAGATCCTTGCGCTTGGCCAGCGGGACCGAGGACAGCATTTGGATGAGATCGTCAAGACGCGCCGGCGACATGCGGTGCCCGTGGACGAGATCCTGGCGGTAGACTCTTCGTTTGTCGGTTGAGCGGGTCATTGCGGGCCGGGTCAGATCCATGGAGGCCAGCGTGGTGGCGGTTCCTCCGGAGAACACCAGCGCGCCCGCGTTCGGGGGCGCCGGCAGATGGCTGCGGACCCGATCCCGCAGTTCCGCCATCTCCGTGTCGGTTGGAGGATCCGTTGCCAGGATGTCTTCGGTACCCCGTTGGCACCCGATCGGGATGCTCCTTGAAAAGCCCGGCCAGGTCATTTCGGTGGAGCGGCCGCCCAGGTCGACAACCAGCGCGTCGTCGCCGGCACGCAGACCGGACAGGGCGCCTCGCCGGGTCAGCCCGGCTTCTTCCCGGCGGGAAAGCACCCGGATTGGTTGCCCGGCCGACTGGGACAATTCCAAAAGGACCTGTTCCCGGTTGTCCGCCTCCCGCAGGGCGGAGGTCCCCACCGGGAGAATCCGTTTGGCACCCAGGTCACGGCAGCGCTCCAGGTATTGGACGATGATCCGTTTCGTTCGCGCGGTCGCCTCCGGATCGATTAGGCCGGTTTGTCCCAATCCGGTGCCCAGGGCGGAAATGCGGTAATCCTCCAGAAGGACCCGGAGGCCCTTTTCGGTCTCCTCGGCCACCAGCAGCAGGACCGAGTGGGAGCCGACGTCGATAACCGCCCGGGGGTTCACCCAGAATCTCCCAGTGAATTTCCGGTCGATCCCAATCTCCCGCGTAAAAAGGGACACTTACGGAAGGACCACGAGTAAATTATCTCACCAGTATAGTGGCACCGCGTATATTGAGCTCCCCTGGGAAGTCGATATGTTATGTCGAAACGTAGGGGCACCAGTGGGAGATTGGGATTCACGAAGTTGCCTTCAGGGTGGTAGAGTAGTATGTTGATTTCAAGGGAGGATGGTCGTGTCCGACCGGCGCCGGGTTCTCTACGTGGAAGACGACTACCACAACTTTCTCCTGGTCCAGCGTACCCTGAGCGTGTTGCCCGAGGTGGAGGTGCGAAACGCGGCCTCGGCGGACGAGGGGTTGGAAATGGCCCGGGCCGAAAAGCCCGATCTCATTCTGGTGGACGTCCTTCTTCCGGGCATGGACGGCCTGGAGATGACCCGGCGGCTCAAGGCGGACGAGGATATCGCGCACATTCCCGTCGTGGCCCTGACCGCCAACGTCATGAAGGGGGAGCGGCAACGCGCCCAAGACGCCGGGTGTGTCGATTTCGTGGCCAAGCCTTTCAGCCTCGGTCCCTTCAGGCAACTGGTGGCAAAGTATCTGGGGATTGACGATAGTTTTTAGTCGATTTGGTCTTCTTTCCTTTTCGATGTCGACAGGTTGCGTTCGACAATCTGGCGGATCAACTCCATGGACTCCTCGTCGAAGTTGACAAACTCGATGCCCATGCCCGCGGCGGCTTCGTCGCTCGCCGGCTTCGCCGGATTGACTCGGACTACCCGTCCCAGCCCCTCGATCAGCTTGGCCCCGTCTCTCAGGTAGAATTGCAGGTAAACCAGGGTCCCCTCGTCCTTGGGCGTGTTGGTGCGAATGAACATGCCCCCAATGCTGATGTCGGTGGAGTATTCGGAGAGAAAATCCTCCAGCGTGTCGAAACGGTACTGAATCAGCAGGGAGAGTGGAGCCCGCCGATAGCACCGACGATCGGCATCATTGGTAGAATCGCCCATGAAGCCTCCTGAATTAGGGGCACTAGACTGGGAAGCATAGGGTATCCCGACTATGGGGTCAACCCGCCGGCCGCCCCCTCATTTTCTTTACTAGCGGGGTGCAAGACCGTAAAATCACCTTAGGATTCATGCAAGAAAAACCTTCCCAGATGGCCACCCGGACGATGGTGGCGGACGTCGGAGCAGACCTCCAGGAGCAGCGCTGTACCCTGGTGGAAGTGGAGGGCCCCGATCCGGGCCGGGTCCATACCATCGGGGCCAGCCGCACCGTGGTGGGCAAGAGCCCGGATTGCGACATTCCCATCGCCGACGTGACCGTTAGCCGCCGGCACTTCGAGGTGCAGAACGAGGGAGAGCGCTACCTGGTCAAGGACCTGGGCAGTACCAACGGCATCCTGCTCGACGGCGCCGCGGTTAAGGAGGCCTACCTGCGGCCCGGTGCGCTCTTGAAAGCCGGGGAGGTGGTTTTCCGGTTCCAGACCGAGTACGACCCGGTTCGGATCGCGCCGTCGGATCGGGAGACGTTCGGCGGCCTGCTGGGCCGGTCCCTGCGCATGCGCGAGATTTTCGCGTTGTTGGAAAAAGTCTCTCCCACCGATTCCACGGTTCTGCTGCTGGGCAAGACCGGTACGGGCAAGGGCGCGGCCGCCTCCGCCATTCACGAAAACAGCCGGCGGGGTCAGGGGCCTTTTACCGTGGTGGACTGCGGGGCGGTGGCCAAGAGCCTCATCGAGAGCGAGCTCTTCGGTCACGTCAAGGGGGCCTTCACCGGAGCCGTCGGGCTGCGCCAGGGAGCCCTGGAGGTCAGTAAGGGCGGAACCCTCTTCATCGACGAGCTGGACGACTTGCCCCTGGAGCTACAGCCCAAGTTGCTGCGGGCCATCGAAGAACGCGTTTTCGTGCGCCTGGGGGCCAACCAGCCGGTCAAGTTCGATGCCCGGTTGGTGGCGGCCGCGAAGAAGGATCTCTGGAAGGAAGTGGCCGCGGGTCGCTTCCGCGAGGACCTGTACTTCCGGCTCTCGGTGGTCACCATCCGCCTGCCTTCCCTGCGGGAGCGGCCGGAGGACATCCCCCTGCTCTTCGATAACTTCTCGGGCCCCGACGGGCCGCGCTACGACAAGCTGCCCCCGGAGGCCCAGAACCGCTGGCTGAACCACTCCTGGCCCGGGAATGTCCGGGAATTGCGCAACGCGGTGGAACGTAGCCGGACGTTCGATGGGGACGGGCTGGAGGGGTTTTCGCAGTCACGTTCCGGTGCCGCGGTGCCCGGCGCGCTGGCCCCGGACTACCACCTGCCCTTCAAGGATGCCAAGGAGAAGCTGCAGGACGCCTTCGAGCGCGAATACCTCAAGAGGCTGCTTTCGCGGGCCGAAGGCGGCATGGCCGGCGCGGCCCGACTGGCGGGAATCGATCGCAAGTACCTGTACAAGCTTTTTCTGAAGCACGGCCTCGACAAGAGAGACGCCAAAAAAAAGGGGAGCCGTTGACACGAAGTTGCGTGGTTGTTTAAATAGGGGAAACACCCCATTCAAGGAGGATCGTTTTATGCACAAGCTTTTAATCCTCGCTTTTCTGATAGCGTGTCTGGCCTTTGGTGCCGCCATCGGTTGCGGGTCGACCGAGGACGGCCCGAGGTTCTTGGTGGATCTCAACTTGCGCGACCTGTGCAACTACAACGTCTCGGTGGAGACCGAGAGCCGCTGTATGGTCGATGACGACTGCAGCGGGCAGAACCAGTTCTGCTGGTTTTCAACGGAGGCGCACTTTAAGGACAAGAAGGGTTTCTGCCGCGAGTGTGAAGACGACGGCGCGTGCGACATGGGGCTGAAGTGCGACCACGGCTGGTGCCACATGCTCTGCACGGCTGACGTCGATTGCGATGCGACCGAGTTCTGCACCGGCAGCTTCTGCCGCAAGCCCCACAAGGGTATCGAGTTCAGCTTCAGCAACCGCGGCAACAAGGACCTGGATGTCTACCTCGACCAGGTGACCCTGCACGGTAACGACGAGGCCTGTGTGTTTAGCCGGTTCGAGTGGGCTCCGGCCGGGGGCACCGCGACCCTGGCGCCGGGCGACTTCAGCCTGTATCTGAACGTGAAGTTCACCCCCAAGGACGTGGGCGAGTTTAGGGGCTTCATCAAGATTCCCAACAACTCCATCGATTTCAGCCCCATGCTGATCTTCATGTGCGGCCAAGCGGTTGAATCGGTCTGCAGCGTGTCCGCTGACGACACTTGCCCGGAGTGCGCCTCTTGTCTGCAGGAGGACTTCACCGCCATACTCGAGAGCGAGCCTACCCCCGACTGCACCGGCTATTTCTGACGACCCGGCGTAATTGAGATCAGGGCAGTACGGTGGATTCCAGGGTGCAGGTGAACTCTGCGGTAAGGAAGTAACCGGTCTCGAATGCAAAGGCGCATTTCCCGGACATCTTCTTGCCGGCCTGGTCCCCGCCTTTGTTGATCTTGCAGAAGTTGCCGTTGAAGTCGGGCCACTGCTCGATGCCTCCTCTGGTGAGCGTGACGATGTCGGAAAAGTTGTCGCCCTCGAACTTGTGACTTTCCACCTTCTCAACGCCATCTGTATCGATGGCGATCTTGGCGGCATATGTGTAACCTCCCTCTTCCAGGGGGGTCCGGTACCAGATCGCGATTGCATGAGCCGACGGCGGGTAAAGATCGCAATCGATGACTTTGTAACTGCAATCCATGATCTCGCACTGGCTGCCGTACAGGCCCTTCTCGTCCTCGCCGCAGTTGGACGAAACCAGCGCCACTCCGCAAAGAATCAAGAAGGGAATGATGCGCGACATAAAGGTTCCTCCCAGGTGCTCGGGGTTATTCCCAGGTGCCCTTGTGGAACATGAGGTGCTCCAGGGTTTGGTTGCCGCTTACCCAGCTGTAATAGTAGGCCACGCCGACGGTGCCGTCGGGGAGGACGGCCAGGGAAATATGCCGGCCGTCGGTGGCGACCGAGTCGGCCGCGCCGGTCTTGGAGACGTAGCCCTTGGTCCACTTGGACTGGTCGGTCAGATCCAGCGGGTAGTCGCCCTTGAAGAAGGCGAAGCGGGGCCCGTCGTGGTTCCGGTCGCAGGTGGTCCCGCCGGGCCGGTACTCGTTGCAGCGGTAGTAGGCGATGGCCGGTTTGTTCGTGTTGGGCAGGATGACGATGGAGGGGTACTGCCCGGTGTTGCCGTCGGCGTCCACGATGCCCCGCTGCCAGTTCTTGCCGTCTTGCGAGTGAGCAATCATCAGGTTTTGCTCGTCCGGGTCGTAGTAGGCCACCAGATAGCTTCCGTCGGGGCCCACCGCCAGCGAGATGGATTTCTCGTTCAACCCGCGCGCCGTGGCGGCGACGACCGCCGAGCAGCGGTGGTTGTCTATGCAGCGCATGGGCGCCTCGCATTGGCTGTCGGTGCTGCATACGCATTCGTTGCCGGCGCAGGTCTGCCCGTGGGGGCAGTCGGCGTTGGTGCCGCAGGGCATGACCGGCTGGGTCCACTCTCCCCAGGGACGCTTGGCGAACAGGATGGGGCTCTCCAGGTCCTCCGTGCCGACTTCTCCGTTGTAGTAGGCCACCGCCGGCTCGCCGTCGTTGCCGAAGGCCAGGGAAGAAAAATCGCCGGAGCCGCGGGCCAGGTCGATCCACTCGTGGCTCCACCCGCCGCCCTGGGAGTAGGCGTACTCCAGATCCGCGGCGTCGTCGGCGTCCTTGGTATAGCCGTTGTGGACGTCTCGGTAAACCACGCCGATGGTGGACCCGTCTTGGGAGCGGGCGATGGAGGGCCACAGGCCCACCACGTCACCGAAGTCACAGATGCCCTGCATCTTGGGGCAATCCGCTCCAGCCGCGGCCTCGTTGGACACGGCCACGGCGGTGGTTTCGGTCCAGGTGCCGGGACCGGCGGCCACGATCAGGTCGGTGCCCCCGCATATCTGCAGGCCCCCGTGCGGGGTGCCTCCCAGGTAGGCCACCTGGGGCGTGTTTCCTCTAAAGGTCATGGAGATGCCGCTGAGCATGATCGTGGATATGGTGGCCACGTCCTCGTGGCTCCAGTCGGTGCCGTCGAACCGGGCGTAGCGGATGATGTCCCGGTGGGTCCGGGTCATGGTTTCGCCCAGGATGGGCTCGGTGCATCCCGGCTGGCAGCACGAAAACTCATTGCAGTAGTCGTCGCCGCCGCAGTTCGCGTCCGAAGAGCACACGGCGCCGCAAGTCGTGTATTCATCCACTCGCTTATAGTAGGCGATGGCGAAGTTGCCGTCCGCGGTCGGCTCGATGTCGAGTTGGATCCCCGCCCGCTCCAGATCCACCTCCATCCGGTCCGACCAGACGATCCGCATCACTTGCGTTTGGTCGCCGTCTCCTCCGTCGCCGTCGGGGTCATCGCTGCCGCCGTCGCCGTCCGGCTTGCCGTTGCCGTTCTCCGAGCAAGATCCCAGCGCCAGCATCAGCGTAACGAAAAAAACCAACCACAAAGGGCGTCGCATGATTTACCTCCGGTTACAAAAAGCACTAACCATTCTAGCTTTTTGTGGTCTTGCGGGTCAATCGGGTGTCCAAAAATCCGAACCATCCCAGTCGTTGACAGGGATGTTGCCCAGCGACATGATGGGTATACCATGCCCAGGTTTTCCGGGAAAAGAACGCTTCTGACCCACCAAGAAGAGAAAACCGACACCCTGGCTTACTACAAGTGCAAGCTGGTGGTGGTGGCGGGGCCCGAGGAGAACCGCGAGTTCGTCATGGATAAGGACGTGGTGCGAGTGGGCTCCGCCCTCGAAAACGATCTGGTCCTCAACGATGAAACCGTATCGCGACACCACTTCGAAATCCGGGTGGCCGAGGAGGGTTTCCTGATCCGCGATCTGGGTAGCACCAACGGTACCGACGTGGAGGGCTGCCGGGTCAAGGAGGCCTACCTACATCCCGGCGCGCGCATCGGCGCCGGTGAGGTAGTGCTGATGTTCCAGCCGCTGAGCGAGCTGGTGGAGGTGCCCCTGAGCTCCGACAACTCCTTCGGGCGGATGCTGGGCAAGAGCCTCAAGATGCGGGCTCTCTTCCACCTGGCCGGCCGGGTGGCCTCACGGGATGCCACCGTGCTGGTCTCCGGCGAGACCGGGATAGGCAAGGGGTTGTTGGCGGAGGAGATTCACCTGCACAGCCCCCGCGGCGAGCATCCCTTCGTGGTGGTGGACTGCTCCACCATCCCCGCCCACCTGATGGAAGACGAGCTGTTCGGCCACGTCAAGGGGGCCTTCACCGGGGCGGTGAACGCGCGCTCGGGCGCCTTCGAGGAGGCCGATTCAGGCACCATCTTCTTCGACGAGATCGGCGAGCTGCCGGGGGCCCTGCAACCCAAGCTGCTGCGCGTGCTGGAGCGGCACGAGGTCAAGCGGGTCGGCCAGACCGAGACGTTCCGGGTGGACGTGCGCGTCATCGCCGCCAGCAACCGGGATCTGAAGGCCGCGGTGGAGGCGGGCAACTTTCGCGAGGATCTCTATTTTCGCCTGGGCGTGTTCGAGCTGAAGATTCCCCCGCTGCGCGAGCACAAGGAAGACATCCCCTTCTTGGCCCGGGAGTTCGTCAGGAAGCTCTCCGGGGGTCGGGAGAGGCGCCTCGGAGAGAACGCCATCCGGTTTCTCTCCAGCCACGACTGGCCCGGCAACGTGCGCGAGCTTTCAAATGTAATAGAGCGGGTGATTCACCTGGTGGACGCCGAGATCATCGACGCGCCGTCGATCATGTCCACCTCGTTCACCGGCGTGGGTCTGTCCCCGGACTCCAAGAAATTGGGCGGGCAGGGAAACCTGCCCTTTTCGCGCGCGCGGGAGATAGCCGAAAAGGAGTACCTGGTGGATCTCCTCCGCCGGCACGATTTCAACGTTTCCGTCGCGTCCCGCACCGCGGAGATCCACCGCCAGAGCCTCCATCGCCTCCTGCGCAAGCACGGCATAAAGGTTTCCGAGCTGGAATCCGATTCAAGTTGATTTCCGATTTTCAATGCACTTTGTTGCCCCCCAATCTCCCATTGGTGCCCCTACATTTCAACATAACATATTGACTTCACCCAGAAAACGGGTACTGCAAAAAGCGCTGCCCAGGGTAACTCAATATACGCGGTGCCACTA